>NZ_JBOFRH010000222.1:0-9742 GCF_051650925.1 Plesiomonas sp. | reverse complement strand
AACGATACTTTCGTTATGAACGCATGGAAAGATGATCAAAAAGCTGACCGTATTACCTTTATTCCTGACGGTAACGGTGAGTTCTCTCGCGGCATGGGTATGCTGGTAGAGAAAGGTGATCTGGGCTTTGGTCAGCGTTCATGGCGTTACTCCATGCTGGTACGTAACGGCGTGGTCGAGAAGATGTTTATCGAAGCTGAAGAGCCAGGTGATCCGTTCAAAGTTTCAGATGCTGATACCATGCTGAAATATCTGTCTCCTGATTATCAGGTACAAGAATCCGTATCTATCATTACCAAACCTGGCTGCCCGTATTGTGCAAAAGCCAAGCAGATGCTGATGGATCGCCACATTGCATTTGAAGAGATTATTCTGGGTAAAGATGCCACCACCGTCAGTCTGCGTGCTATTTCCGGCCGCACTACCGTGCCACAAGTGTTTATCGGCGGTAAGCACATTGGCGGTAGCGATGACTTAGAGACCTATTTGCACGCATAACTCTCGCGTTATCAATAAGAAAGCCAACGTAAAGCATTTGGCGGGGAGCCCCCTCCCCGCCCTTTTTTTACCCGTTGGATGTGCAAAATCCAGAAAATAAGGATAAACAAATGAAGCAGTTACAGGTTGATGTTGCAGTTATTGGTGGTGGTACAGCTGGTTTAGGTGCGTATCGGGCAGCAAAAGCACACACGAATAGTGTGGTAATGATTGAAGGTGGCCCGTTTGGTACAACCTGTGCTCGGGTAGGCTGTATGCCCTCTAAACTGCTGATTGCTGCCGCAGAAGCGGTGCATCAGATTGAAAAAGCCCCCGGTTTTGGTGTTCATCCACAAGGCGAAACGCTGATCAATGGCCGTGAAGTGATGGATCGCGTTAAACGCGAACGTGATCGCTTTGTTGGCTTTGTGATGGAGGGCGTTGATAGCATTCCGGCCGAAGATAAAATTCTCGGTTATGCTCGCTTTCTTGATGAGCATACATTGCAAGTTGATCAGCATACCCAGATTACTGCCAAACGCATTGTCATTGCGACCGGCTCTCGCCCAAGCTGGCCTGCGCCGTGGAATTCGCTCGGTGATCGCTTAATCATTAATGATGATGTGTTTAACTGGGACGATTTACCGCAATCAGTGGCGGTGTTTGGCCCCGGCGTCATTGGGCTGGAGCTAGGACAAGCACTGCACCGCTTAGGTGTAAAGGTTGTGATGTTCGGGATGGGCGGTCTGGTTGGCCCGCTGACTGACAGCGCAGTTCGTGACTATGCGGCGAAAGCCCTCAACGATGAGTTCTACCTTGATGCTGATGCCAAGGTAGAGCTGATGCAGCGCGAAGGCGATCAAGTGTTTATCCGTTATCAAGATAAGCAGGGGCAAAGCCAAGAGATTCTGGTCGATTACGTGCTGGCCGCCACTGGCCGCCGTGCGAACGTCGATAAAATTGGGCTAGAGAATACTACGGTAGCGGTTAATGATCGCGGTATTCCGCAGGCTGATCGCTACACGTTGCAAACCAGTGTGCCACATATTTTTATCGCCGGTGATGCCAGCAACCAGCTTCCTCTGCTGCATGAAGCGGCCGATCAAGCCAAAATTGCCGGTGATAACGCTGGCCGTTTTCCGGATATCCGTGCCGGTTTACGCCGCAGCGCGATCTCGGTCGTGTTCTCTGATCCACAAATTGCTATGGTTGGCTCTACCCACCGTGAACTGAGTGAGAAATACGGTTCGTGTGGTTGTTTTGCTACCGGTGAGGTCTCTTTTGAAAATCAGGGCCGTTCACGGGTAATGCTGCGCAACAAAGGTCTTTTGCATGTGTATGGCGAGCAAGGAACCGGCCGCTTCCTCGGTGCTGAGATGATGGGGCCAAATGTTGAACACATTGCACACCTGCTAGCGTGGGCACATCAGCAACAGATGACGGTAGGCCAGATGCTGGATATGCCATTTTATCATCCGGTGATCGAAGAGGGTCTGCGCACGGCACTGCGTGACTTGCAGGCTAAACTCAAGCTGGGGCCAGAGATGGTCGCTCACTGTCAGGTTTGTCCGGGTGAGTAACCGCTGATATTTTATCCCGCAATACCCTGTTATTGCAGATAAAAAAAGGCCACTTCACTACTGAAGTGGCCTTTTTATTGGTATCGATTCAGCAACGCTGAACGAAAGAGTCAATAATTCTGAATGGATGATATGCAATGAGTTTGTCATAATAGACAAAAAGTCAGGATGAGGAGAACACTTATGATCCCCGCCGCTCACGCATTGACCTACTCTTTGCAACGCAGCCGTTCATTTCATACTGGCGATCGCTTGGGTGTTTTTTCATTCAAAAAAGATCGCGGTTACTGGGTAGAAAAAACAGCAGCAGATGCTTATCGCATCAGTGTGTTTGGTTTTGTTGATCAAACGCTGCACTGTGATTTTTCACAATTACGTACGATCTTAAAACCGGTGATCGCGCGCGAATTTCCACGCAGCAACAAGCTGCATGTGAAGTTTACCGCCGCTGATCCGCAGATGGCTTTCGCACTGTAAACCTCTGCTTCTCTCTGCCCGTTATGAGGCTCACCGTTTTGTCACTCACCGCGTGCTGCTGTAGCAACCTCCACAGCAGCACTGTCGCGTAAGGTGTTTCAGCCAATATTTAACCACACCCACTATGCAGCACAGATTGACTCGGCCCTGCCGTTTATCCCGCTAATTGCTGCTTTGCCTGTGCAATGGCAAAAGCAACCTGCTCGGGTGCAACGCCACCTTTTGCACTGCGTTTGGCCAGACAAGACTCCAGTGACAATATTGGGTAGACATCTGCCGCAATCACCGCACTAAACCGCTGTAACTCACTGAGCGATAACGCTTCGAGTGCTTTTCCAGCCGCAATGGCAGCCACTACCACTTCACCGACAATATGGTGAGCTTCGCGGAACGCGATACCTTTTGCGACCAGATAATCGGCCAGCTCTGTGGCATTCGAGTACCCTTGCTGCGCGGCATCTGCCGTGCGCTGAGTACGCACCGCAATGCCCTCAAGCACAAGCGCGGCCATATCCAGACACATCAACCAAGTATCGAGCGCATCAAACAGCCCCTCTTTATCCTCTTGCATGTCTTTGTTGTAGGCCAACGGCAAGCCTTTAAGGGTGACCAGAAGACCACTGAGCGCACCGGTTACTCGCCCAGTTTTTCCGCGAATGAGCTCAAGGGCATCAGGGTTTTTCTTCTGCGGCATTAGTGATGAGCCAGAGGTGACTTTATCTGCCAACTCAACAAAACCGGCCTCACCGCTGTTGAAGAAAATCAAATCTTCGGCAAAACGCGACAGGTGGCTCATGCTCAGTGCTGCAGCGGAAATCAGTTCAACCACATGATCGCGATCGGCTACAGTATCAAGGCTATTGCGCGTAGCACTGGCAAACCCGAGTGAGGTAGCCAGCCGATCACGATCGATAGGGTACGCCGTGCCAGCCAGTGCGCCGCAACCGAGCGGGCTGGTATTCATGCGCACCAGCGCATCACTCAGGCGAGAATGATCGCGCTCTAGCATCTCAAAATAGGCCAGACACCAGTGAGCAAAAGTCACCGGTTGGGCGCGTTGCAGATGGGTATAACCCGGCATCACCGCGTGCTGATGTGCATCGGCAGTCTGTACTAACGCCTGCTGAAAATGGCGGATAGCCTGTTGTAATACCAACGTTTGCTGCTTACACCACAGTTTCAGATCAGTGGCGACCTGATCGTTACGGCTACGGCCAGTGTGCAGCTTTTTCCCTAAATCGCCCACGGCCTGAATCAGTTCACCTTCTACCCAGCTATGGATATCTTCTGCATCAGAGTGCAGGATCTGTTGCGGATCGGCCTGAACTCGCAGTTTGAGCGCCAGCAGCGCCGCTTCGAGTTGTTGTTGCTCACGCTCGGTCAACACACCCACGCTGACCAGTGCGTGTGACCACGCCACTGAGCCATCAATATCCTGCTCGGCCAAGCGGTAATCAAACCGCAGTGAGTCATTAAATTGTTTAAAGCGCAGATCGGCCGCTTCGCTAAACCGTCCGCCCCACAGTGCACCTGCCTGAGCCATGTCTACTCCTGTTATCGCGCGGTTGTTATCATGATATTGTGATAAAACTAACACCAACACGGGTATCGGCAGAGTATGCCGATACCGTGCAGCTTGCGGTAAGAGTCAGGGTCTACTGACGGCTCAATGCGCGGATACGGGCAGAGAGTGAGTACAGGCGGATATATCCACCCGCATCACTGTGGTCATACACTTGATCAGCACCAAAGGTTGCGTAGTCTTCCGAGTACAGGCTGTTCGGCGAACGTTTCTGAATCGCGGTACAGTTTCCTTTATACAACTTAATCACCACCTCACCGTTCACGTCGGCAGCCAGTGATTGTGCCGCCGCCACCAGCGAGGCACACAGTGGGGTAAACCAGCGGCCGTCATAGACCACGTGTGACATCT
This sequence comes from Plesiomonas sp., assembly GCF_051650925.1. NCBI lineage: Bacteria > Pseudomonadati > Pseudomonadota > Gammaproteobacteria > Enterobacterales > Enterobacteriaceae > Plesiomonas > Plesiomonas sp. Next base: position 5,275 of record NZ_JBOFRH010000222.1, on the reverse strand, counting down.
CTAACCCCAACTGCTCACGCCACTTGAAGCTGTCTTTGTTGAGCACCAGTTGCTCAATCGCCCGCAGTGCGGTGACCATGATAGTGCCGCCCGGCGTTTCATAGCAGCCACGTGATTTCATGCCAACCAGACGGTTTTCGACAATATCAACCCGACCGATACCGTGCGGCGCGCCTTTATCGTTCAGGTAGGTTAAGCACTGGTATGGGCTCATAGCTTTGCCATCTACCGCCACCACTTCACCGTTGGCCACCTGTACGGTGACATATTCAGGCTTTTCGGGCGCTTGTTCAGGATCGGTTGTCCAGACCCAGCAATCTTGGTTCGAGGCATTCCACGTGCTCTCCAGTACACCGCCTTCGGTGGAGATGTGCCAAGCGTTAGCATCGCGGCTATAAATTTTGGTCAGTGAAGCAGTGGTTGGAATATTGCGTTCGGCCAGATAGTCGAGCAGTGCCTCACGCGAGCGCAGATCCCACTCTCGCCACGGGGCAATCACGTTCAACTGCGGAGCGAGCGCAGCAAAAGTGGTTTCAAAACGCACCTGATCATTGCCTTTGCCGGTACAGCCATGCGATAACGCATCAGCACCAATCTCCAGCGCCAGCTCAACTTGCGCTTTGGCGATAATTGGGCGAGCCATGGATGTACCGAGCAGATAAGTGCCCTCATACAGCGCACCCGTTTGCAGTGTCGGGTAGACATAGTGCTTGACGAACTCTTCACGTAAATCTTTGATATAGCACGCTGAAGCACCTGATTTTAGCGCTTTTTCTTCTATCCCAATCAAATCTTCACGCTCTTGCCCGACATCGGCAACAAACGCGATAACTTCGCAATCGTAATGCTCTTTCAGCCACGGAATAATTGCCGAGGTATCGAGCCCGCCTGAGTACGCCAATACGATTTTGCTCATGCCATTTTTCTTCGTCATCTGTTTTTCCTTAAACGTTGAACTCTCTGATTATTTGAGTGGGTGCACTGACATAGAATCGGCGCACTTACAGCATAATTCGGGTGCCGACTGCCTCACCGTTAAACAGTGCCGGTAACAGTTCAGGATAACGCCAACTGGCAATATCCACGGGTCGCCCCAAGGTGTGTGCAGCCGCCAACGCAGCATTCACTTTGACTATCATGCCGTCAGTGATGATCCCTTGAGTGATCAGCTCTTGCGCTTTTTTGCTTGGCAACTGGGCAATCCGCTGACCTTTACCGTCTAAAATACCGCTGACATCTGACAGCATCACTAAATCAGCGTGTAGGGTTTCGGCAATGGCAGTGGCCGCTTGATCAGCGTTCACATTCATGAGTTGGCCCTGAGCATCAATGCCAATCGAGCTGATAATGGGCAGATACCCGTTACTGAGCAGCAAGGTAAGCAGTGTTGGGTTACCAGCTGCGGTATCGCCCACAAAACCCAGCTCAGGGTCTCGTTGGGTCACTTGTGTGAACCCGCCGTCAGCCAGACTCAACCCGACAGCCGCAATCTGTTTTTTTATCGCCCATGCCAGCAAGGTTTTATTGGCTGTGCCCGCCAGAGCGCCGGTGATGATGTCAATTTGATCAGCCGGTGTAACCCGCAAACCCTGTTTTTTAATCACCGGCAAGGCCAGTTTTTTCATCAGGGAATCCACCAAATACCCCCCACCGTGTACGATAACCAGTGGGCGCGGATTTTGCTGATGATAGGCCACCAGCGCTGAAAACAGTTTCTCCAGTGCTTCATCACTGTCGAGCAGTACGCCACCTAATTTAATGACCAGTGGGCGGGAAAGCGCTGCAGTCATAAGTTTGCTCCTTCAAACAGATACGGGTTAAATCAGCGCGCAAGTCTGCGCAAAGCCATAACGTAAATTAAGACACTGCATGGCTTGTGCCGCAGCCCCTTTGAGTAAATTGTCTTCAGCTGCGACCACAATCACATGTTCGCCCTGCAAGGCAAAACCGATATCACAATACGGTGTTCCAACAACCGCGCGAATCGATGGCCAGCCTGAAGGATATAAACGCACTAAAGGTTGCGCGGCATAGGCTGTTGTATAGGCCTGCTGGATCTGTGCTGCGGTTACCCCTGCGCGCAGTTTGGCGGTGATAGTGGCTAAAATGCCGCGCGGAAAATTCCCCAGATGCGGGGTGAAAATCACCGGCACACCTAAGTGAGCGGCAATTTCCGGTTGATGACGGTGGGTAAACACCCCGTATGGCTGTAAGCTCACCTCACACACACTGCTGGTTAAACTGGCTTTACGCCCAGCACCGCTGACACCGCTGACGGCATTGATCACCGGCCATTGGGCAGTATCGAGCAACTGCGCTTCAATCAGCGGTTTTAGCCCCAGTTGCGAGGCGGTCGGGTAACAGCCCGGTACGGCAATCAGTTGAGCATGGGCAATCGCCTCGGCCTGCCACTCAGCCAGCCCGTAAACGGCGCGATCCAGCCACTGCGGGTGCTGGTGGGTAAACCCGTAATATTGGGTATAAAACTCAGCAGAGTTCACCCGAAATGCGCCAGATAAATCCAATACCGTACAACCGGCCTCCAGAAACTGCGGGGCTAGATCGTGGCTCACTTCATGCGCCGTTGCCAAAAACACCACATCTGCTTGCTGTGCCAGCAGATTGACCTCATGCAGTGGTTGTAACGGAATATCCAGCACACCCTTAAATTGCGGGTGCAAATCAGATAACAGGCGTCCTGCATCATGGCTGCCCGCCGACACATAAAGGCCAGCCAGCGTTAATTGCGGATGACGAGCCACCATCGCGGCCAGTTCAGCACCTGTGTATCCACTGGCACCAATAATCAGGGTCTTTAACATCAGAATCCTTTCCTGTTGCGGGAATAAAAAAATTTCAACCGTGAGAACATCAATCTCTCTTTGCACCTGTCGCGCTAGCGCGGTAAAACATCACTACAGCGGTGTTGCATGCTGCACCGCACACAATCTACCGCCAATGTGCCGTAAAACGCGCTCTACATGCTAAGTCACACATGTGGCCACACCGATAAAAAGAAGCACGTAGAGTGCGGTGGCAAAACAGTGATACATGTTAACGGGTATGTTCTAACGCATGTGATAACAACGGGTGTAACCTGAGCAGTTGCCCGCTACACCGCCGGTTGGGCAGGCGTAACCATGGGCTGACTCATCGTCGGAGCAGAAGGGGTATGGCAGGGGATAACGCAGTCAAAACAGTCCTTGTCATTATTTCAATCACCCACAAAATTAAGTGTATTTTTATTCACTAGAATTGCATTATTATATCGATACCATTCAATCAAAGGACTGTCAATCTCTGTATGAAATTTCCTCAGTTTATCGATACCTACCGTAGCCTGATCGCAACCCCCTCTATCAGTGCAACCGATGCGGCGTGCGACCAAAGTAACCGTGCGCTGATTGACCTGCTGGCCGGCTGGTTTGAGCATTTAGGCTTTACGGTTGAGATCCAGCCCGTGCCAAATACCCGCGATAAATACAATCTGCTGGCCACACTAGGTAGCGGCCCAGGTGGATTACTGTTGGCTGGACATACAGACACAGTGCCATTTGATGAAGGGCGCTGGACCAAAGACCCGTTCACCCTGACCGAAGAGAATGGCCGCTTTTATGGGCTGGGTACGGCGGATATGAAAGGCTTTTTTGCCTTTATTCTTGAAGCGGTTCGCCAGTTAGATCGCAACACGCTGACCAAGCCTTTGCGCGTACTGGCCACCGCAGATGAAGAGACATCAATGGCCGGAGCGCAGCTCTTTGCCGCCACCGCCACGGTAAAACCTGACTACGCAGTGATTGGCGAGCCGACATCACTACAGCCCATTCGCGCGCATAAAGGGCATTTATCAAATGCCATCCGTATTTTGGGGCAGTCCGGCCACTCTAGCGATCCCGATCGTGGGGTCAATGCCATTGAGTTGATGCACGAAGCCACCACACAGCTCATGCTGCTGCGCAATCAGTTGCGTGAGCGTTATCATCATGCCGGTTTTACCATTCCCTACCCTACCCTAAACTTGGGCCATATTCATGGCGGGGATGCCGCAAACCGCATTTGCGGCTGCTGTGAATTACACATGGATATCCGCCCGCTACCGGGCTTAACCCTGCGTGATCTCGATGAGATGTTGCACAGTGCTCTTGCACCGGTGCAACAGCGCTGGCCGGGGCGGTTATCTATTCATACCCTGCATGATCCGATCCCCGGTTATGAGTGCCCACCAGATGCTGAAATTGTACAGGTGGTAGAAAAACTGTTGGGTGAACCTTGCGCCACCGTCAACTACTGCACCGAAGCACCCTTTATTCAGTCGGTCTGCCCGACACTGGTACTCGGCCCCGGCTCGATTGAACAAGCACACCAGCCAGATGAGTTTCTTTCCACCGACTTTATTCTGCCAACCACCCTGTTGCTGACACGTTTAATCACCGAGTTTTGTAGTACAAATGCGGCCAGCAACCAAACCCGATTGGGGGGATAAAACCGCTGAATGTTATTTAATTTCACCTTGTTTTGATTTAGCACAATCTTGTAAGGTTGAGCAGGGCCATTGGCCATTTGACGAACAGTTAAGTTCATGGCTAGATAGCAGAAACGCTATTTAGCGTAACGGATGTAGTAAATTTACTAAATGGATGGAGAGCCATGAACGCACATTATGCCGCCATGCGCAGCAACGTGAGTATGCTGGGCAAGTTGTTGGGGGAGACAATCCGCGATGCCGGAGGTGAGCCTCTGTTGGAGCGGGTTGAAACAATCCGTAAGTTATCCAAATCATCACGTGCGGGTAATGAAAATGACCGCCGGATGCTGCTCGATACACTGCAAAACCTGTCCAACCATGAGTTGTTGCCGGTGGCGCGTGCGTTCAGTCAGTTCTTGAATCTGACCAATATTGCTGAGCAATACCATACTATTTCGCGTAACAGCGACGCCCATATTTTCCGCCCAGACACCTTCGATACCCTGTTTGAAAATCTCAAACAAAAAGGGATCAGTGAAGAGAAGATCCGTGAGGCTGTTAGCCAGCTCTCTATTGAGCTGGTGCTGACCGCGCACCCGACTGAAATCACCCGTCGGACGCTGATCCACAAGCATGTGCAGATTAACCGCTGCCTCGATAAGCTAGAGCACGACGATCTGCCAGACGCTGAACGGCGTAAAATTCACCAGCGCCTAATGCAACTAATTGCACAAGCATGGTACACCGATGAGATCCGTAAAGAGCGCCCAACGCCACTCGATGAAGCCAAGTGGGGCTATGCGGTGGTTG
>NZ_JBOFRH010000221.1:0-1234 GCF_051650925.1 Plesiomonas sp. | reverse complement strand
ATTCATGTTACTCCGAGGGATGTATGCGGCTAACTGATTTAAAGCAACTGTATTATTTTAGTCTGGTGTATCAAGAACAAAATCTCAGTAAAGCCGCGAATAAAGCGTTTATTACCCAATCGGCATTATCTCAACAATTGATTAAACTGGAGCAGCATTACGGCATCGCATTATTTGAGCGACGTCAATCACATATGTTGCCTACCGAATTTGCCGAACATATCTACCCACAAGTCAGCCAATTAATCCGCGATGCCGATGCGCTGGAAAAAATCGTTCGTCATTATCACGGTGGCAATCAGCAACAAATTCGTATCGGCATGGTGCAATCGGTTGAACCGGTGATCAATAACCTGCTGCGTTATACCCTCAGCCAACCAGCGCTCAGCATGACCATTACCGAAGCGCCGGTCGCTCATCTGTTGGCTGAACTGACCGAACATAAGCTGGATATGGTGATTGGACAGGCCGATCCGGCGCTACCACCGAATATTGAAAAACAACCGTTTTGCGATGATGAACTGATGGTGGTGCTTCCGCCCTCACACCCATTGGCTACCCACAAAGAAATTTGTGTGCAGCAGCTGCGCGACCAGCATCTGATTTTATTGCCTGAGCCGCACATTACCCACAGCACATTACTGAATCTGGCCAGTGAGCAAGATATCGCACTGAAAATTACCGCCACCTTAAGCCAAATCACCGCTATCTTGGCGGCGGTCAACAGCCGTCTAGGACTAACAGTCTTACCAGCCACCGCCATGCAGCTGCAACCAGATACACAACTCATTTGGCGACGCTTAGCCGATGTGTATGAACGGCAACCGATTTGGATTTATTACCACGGCGGACAGAGCCAAGATATCGTGCTGCAAAATCTGATTAATTCCCTGCTGACACCTTGCTGCTGCTAAATTCATCGCACACCGATGCGGCTCGATAGCCGCATCATTAAGTGACTAACAGGTCGGTTAACCGGCCTGTATCAGTGAGCGGTCACTTCGGCGCTGGCAGTAGCACGCCAAGGCATACAATAGCGCCAACATCGCTAACGCATAACCGCTGTGCCAACCGATAGCCAGCAGCATCAGCACGCACAGTCCCGCCCCCAGCAGCGCCGACCAACGCACCCAGCCTTGCAATAACACCACGCCAGCCAGCATGGATAGCAAGTAAATCAACACAAAAATCCCGTTGGCATAGATGATCAGCTCAGATAATGACACCCCAAGCC
>NZ_JBOFRH010000220.1:0-1498 GCF_051650925.1 Plesiomonas sp. | reverse complement strand
GGTTATTCCTGTTAGCCTCCTCTTACTCTGTTCTTGCCGCGGATGGCGATATTCGTGAAGTCAGTATTTTGGGCACCTCTGATCTGCACGGGCATTTTGTGCCGTGGGACTATGCGGCTGATCAGGCCAATTTGGCGGGCAGCCTAAGCCAAATTGCGACCAAAATTAATGAAATACGTCAGAGTCTACCGAATGTTATTTTGGTGGATGCCGGCGATACCATTCAGGGTAATTTTGTCGAAACGTTCAAGAATGAGCCTGTTTCACCCATGATGTTGGGTTTTAATGCCCTTAATTACGATGTGTGGGTATTAGGAAACCATGAATTTGATTTTGGTTTACCAGTATTAAAAACCTCGCTCGATCAATTCAAAGGCCAATCGCTGGGTGGCAATATCAAGCGCGCTGATGGCAATCCATTTTTACCGGCCTATACCATTATTGAGCGGCAAGGCGTAAAAATTGGCGTTATTGGCATGGATACCCCTATGACGGCGCATTTTGCTGAAGGCAGTGACCGTCTGGGCGGCGTGACCTTTACCAACCCTACGCAAGAAGTCCGCAAGACCATCGCTAAGATTAAAGACCAAGTGGATGCGATTGTGCTGGTGGCACACATGGGGCTGGATAATGAAAATGACATTGCCGATACCAGTGTGACCGATATTGCTAAAGGGAATCCAGAATTAGCCGCAATTGTCGCCGGACATATGCATGTCCGGGTCGATAAAGCGGTGGTTAATGGCGTGATCATTACCGAGCCAGATAAATATGGTCGTGCGTTGTCGCGCATTGATCTGAAATTTGAAGAGAAAAACGGCAAATATACGCTGATCGATAAAGACAGTTATACCTACAAGATTAAAGATCTGGCATCAGACAAATCGTTGGAAAGCCTGTATGCGCCGTATCATAAAAAATTACGGGAAAATGCCAATCGTGTGGTCGCACAACTTTCCGGTAGTGATTTGGTACCTAAAGATGAAGTAAAAGGGATCCCACAAGTACAAGTTCAAGACTCAGGGATCAGTGCCTTATTCCAAGAAGCGGCATTTTATTATGCGCCGAAAGCCAATGTGATCGCCTTGGGGATTGATAACGATAAAGCGCGCTTAGATGTGGGGCCGATTAAAGCCAAAGACATTGCCTATAACTATCAATATGCCGGCGGTGAAATTACGGTATACCAGATGACAGGCGCTGATCTGAAAGCGTATATGGAATGGGTCGCCGATTATTTTAATCCGGTGCAAGACGGTGATGTGACATATAGCTTTAATCCAGCGCGTCGTTCATCAAAATACTCCACCAATGACTTTTTCGCTGGCGTGACCTATACCATCGATTTGCGTCAACCGGTCGGACAGCGGATCACCAATCTGAAACTGGCGGATGGCACTGTGGTGCAGCCAGATACTGAAATTCGCTTGGGGATGAATAGCTATCGCATGGGGCATCTGACTAAAAAAGGTGGTCCATTGCAGGGTAAATCCTTCCC
>NZ_JBOFRH010000219.1:0-2491 GCF_051650925.1 Plesiomonas sp. | reverse complement strand
GGCATGGGTGCAGCGCCAGATAGCATAAATATCACTGCGGATCCCCTCCAGTTTGGCAGACCAAGGCAACTGTTCGGCCTCGGCTAAGGTTTTGGGGACAAAAGCAAAACCCAATCCGGCCCGGATACAGGCAAAAATCACTGGATAGGATTCGATTTCCAGTACGGCCCGTGGCGTGAATGGGTGTTGGGCAATCCAGTGGTCTATCAAATGGCGGTAGTGGCACTGGCGGGTAAACACATATAAATCCCGTTGATTCAGTTGTGCCGGCTCAGGCTCGGCGCCCACCAGTACCAGCTCTTCAGTAAATGCTAATTGGCTGTGCAGCAAAGGATGCTGTACTGGCCCGTCGGAGAAAATCAGATCGCGCTCTCCTTTGAGCAGCTGATACTCCAGATCCAGTGAATAACCGGGCGTGAGTTGTAACTGCACATCCGGATGCAGGTGGCGAAAGTGGGCAACCTTCTCTGGCAACCACTGGCTGAGCGCGACATCCAAGGCACCGACGTGCAAAGAGGCTCGGATCGGATGGCGGGCAAACAGCTGTCGGCCTTGTTCCTCCAGTTGCAGAGCGTGCCGGGCCTTGTCATAAAAGGCGCGGCCTTCGGGGGTCAGCAGCAGGCGGTTACGATCCCGAGTAAATAACATCACATCAAATTCACTCTCCAACTCTTTGATTTTCTTTGTAATGTTTGAAGGCACACAAAATAACCGTGCGGCGGCTGCGGTCAGACTGTCGGACTCCACGACGGCACAGAAGGCGGTGAGCTGGCGGTTGTTCATATCATCGTTCACTTTTTGGAAAAATATACTTCATTATATTTCACTTTAAGTGAAGGCGTTAATCCGTAGAATCTGCGGCGTCCCTGATACACAGTCAAACAGGAGTCATCATGCGGATTTTACATGCCATGCTGCGAGTGAAGTCGCTCGACGCATCCGTGGCCTTTTATGAAAACGTACTCGGTATGCAGGTGTTGCGTCAGAATTCGTTTGAGCAAGGGCGTTTTACCCTGACATTTATGGGCTATCAGTCCGAGTCAGAGGCGGCGGCAATTGAGCTGACCCATAACTGGGATGAACAGGGATATCATCACGGTGATTATTTTGGTCATGTGGCGGTCGAGGTAGATGACATTTATGCCATTTGCCAGCACTGTAAAGACTTAGGTTACCGTGTCACGCGTGATGCTGGCCCGATGGCACATGGACAGACGGTCATTGCGTTTGTCGCCGATCCAGATGGTCATCTGATCGAGTTAATCCAGCAGGGAACGTGGTTAAATTAAGACAGTTAACTCAAGATAACTAACTGTATTTTAATAACATATCTCAACATTTATTTTAGATTAACAACGGGAGAGAGTCATGATTACCCTGAACGTATTTTTTAATGTTAAAACAGAAAAGAAAGCGGAATTTCTGGCCGTTCTGAACAATATGGTGACCGAGTCTAACAAGGAAGACGGCTGCACCTTTTATCAATTGTGGCAGAATGCGGCGCAGGAAAATCAGTATGCGCTGATTGAATACTGGGATAGCAAAGAAGCACTGGTAGAACATCAAAAAACGCCACACTGGATTGCATTCAACGATGTTGTGAACAGCTATTTGGAGCAGGATTACCAAGAGCATCACTACAATGAGATTGCGCGTTAATCGCGCGTATGTATTGGCTCATAGAGCCATATCTATTGAGTTGTCTTAGTTGCTCATTGCTATCGGCGTCAGTCTGGCGCTGTGTCATTTTACCCCACGGGTATCGTGTTGTGGTTCCGGTTGACGCGTTGTCTACACCGGTTGGGTGACGTTTCAGGCGCTTTTCGGCCCCCCGAAGAGTGCCTGTTTTTTTATCTGCGCATACTAGAGCGCGCCATAGAAAACCGAGAAACCACAGAAACCACCGAATAGGTGTGATCAATGTAGCCGTGGCTCACACCGTCACTCATTGACACTGTGTTCTTCCTGTCTTCGATGTCATCATCTCCCGTAATTTATCTTGGCCATGTTGGGATGTGCGGTGTGAATGATGTGACTGTTATGCCAGAAGAAAATGTGCTAGCCAATAGGCCAGAGATGCAATGGAACCCTGTAAAATGGACTGCTCGCAGCAATAAAATTGTGGTGTATACCGGTACGTTGAAAAATATGCAGCATTATACCGGTACTGCGGAATTGTTCGAAAAAGGCATCCTCTTTGGCCGTGGCGAATGTCTTGACGGTGCGCGTATTGGCCCGTGGCAGTTTTTTCACCCCTGCGGCGCGTTACGCTATGAGGTAACCTTTGATTCACAAGGGCGTGAAGAAGGCGTGGAGCGCTATTTCTATCCCGATGGCCGTTTACAATCGATAGGTCAATATCGCGCTGGCCAGCCTGTTGGCGACTGGATGGAGTATGGCCAACAAGGCGGATTGACCTCGTGCAGTGAATACAGTGACAGCGGAGAGCGTCTGTGTATGTATGACTATGTGGCAGAAGATAGCCCACACC
>NZ_JBOFRH010000218.1:0-1350 GCF_051650925.1 Plesiomonas sp. | reverse complement strand
TGCCAACGGTGTGCAGAACAACAGCAAAGACCGCTTCATGGTGTACGATAAGTCAGACCGCAACTTGGCACTGGCTAAACCTATTCCGTTCCGTATGCTGGCACCACAGCTGGAAGGTCTGGGCGTAACCGTCCCATGTGAGTACAAGATCAGCGGTTCTGAGATCCGTTATCCACTGTGTGCCGCATATGTCGACATGGCGTAACATCACAACGGGCGGCGCGAGTCGCCCAAGTTTACAAAGGGCTGAACAATGACTGTAACTATTCAAAACACTGCACGTTGTGGAATTATCATTCCGGGAATGGGTGAGTTGGCCGAGGTGGGCGGTTTAGTCGCACCGGGCAACACCATTGATGTGCCGGACACTGTTGCAGACTCCGATTATGTGCGATACTTGGAAAGTATCGGCGAGTTGGTCGAAGTGGTACGTACCACGGAAGTAAGCATGGATGACCTGCGAGCCGAAGCCAAAGCGTTAGGTATTGACGTTAGTAATCGTTGGTCACGCGAAACACTCGTTAATCGCATTGCAGAAGCGAATAACGCCGAGCAGTAACCCACGCGGGGGTAATAGCGTTTAGCCCGGCGCTCCCCGCGTGAGGTTCTTACGGGCTTAATAGGGGCGCAGTGCGCCCCTTTACTATACTACCAGAACCGTACAAACCCGCTGTCTGACGCAAATTCGAACGCCATTTTCCAGTCTTGATATTTCTCGTAAAAGTAGCCGCCGATTTCCGCCGCTTTAGCATCATTGCGAACGAAATCATCGTGCAATTTCTTACTGACTCCCGTACCGATCGTACCTTCGCAATCACTGAAGTTAATCAGTTCCCAGAAATCGCCAGATGTGGCGTCGAACGCCCCTTGTGAATAATTACGACCGAACTGATTATCCTTACACGGGTATCCCGCCATTTGTGCCAATTGGTCACGCCATGCACCATACCCGCTGTACGAACCTGCGCGAAATCCGTGACTATCTTCTGCGGTGTAGTAACCGTCTTTTACATCAGTAGACCGCTCTTCAAACGATGGATTCACCCATGCGTGAGCGTCATACTCACAAGGTTCGCCACACTCATCCAATTCCACGTTGTCAATCAACTGACATTTACGGTATGCAGTAATATCTAAGCCCATGGTTTACACTCCTTCTCTAGTTGGTAAATTAACTCTACCGTCATTTGACTAACCTGTCAACACCTCCGCAGTTGTTATCCTCGCTGCGCGTTGTTATAATGTGTCCAGAACGGGCTGTTTTACCAACATTTTGGTAGACGGCCTTTTTTGTGGCCGCGAAAGGGGTCATATGTACAGCAGCACATGCGCACCAGTGGTAAATAACGT
>NZ_JBOFRH010000217.1:0-1449 GCF_051650925.1 Plesiomonas sp. | reverse complement strand
CCAAAGTGAACACCATGGCTACCGCGACAGACAGCAGCGCAACCATCTCAAACCAATTACTCAGCGCGGTGGGGTTTTCTAGCGGGTGCGCCGAGTTAATGCCAAAAAAGCCCCCACCATTTGACCCAAGCTGTTTAATCGCAATCTGTGAGGCCGCCGGGCCTAACGGAAGAACTTGCTCCTGACCGGTAACCCCAGTAAAAGGTAAGTACGCCGATAAGGTTTGTGGCACGCCTTGCCATACCAGAATGAGCGCCAATATCAGCGCCAGAGGTAGCAGGACATACAAGCAAAAACGCACCAGATCGACCCAGAAATTGCCCAAATGAGTGGTTTGCTGACGCGCAATCCCGCGGAACAGCACCACCGCAACACAAGCGCCAGTCGCTGCCGACACAAAGTTTTGGGTTGTTAATCCCACCATTTGGCTGAAATAAGACAGCGCACTTTCCCCAGAATAAGCCTGCCAGTTGGTGTTAGTCATAAAGCTAACGGCAGTATTGAACGCCATTTGCCAACTCATGCCCGGCAGTTGTTCTGGATTAAGCGGTAACACCCCTTGCGCGATCAAAATGATGAACAGCAGCGTAAATCCAGCCACATTGAACGCCAGCAAACTGACGGTATAACTTTTCCAATCCTGCTCACGGCCATCGGTTCCACAAGCCGCCAAGGTTAAACGCTCTGGCATCGCCAACCAGTGCACCTGACCTTCAAATACACGGTAGATGTAACGGCCTAACCACGGCGCAGGGGCTAAAAGCAGAAGTAAAAATAATGAAGGGAAAACATAAAGTTGCCACATGATCATTTAGCTCCCTTACTCATGCGAGCAAATAAGCGCTCGCACCAGATAGCCGGCCAGCGCCAAAGACAGCAACAGATAAAGCTCATTCATAGTGACTCCATTCGAAAAAAATCGGTCACCTAAAGCCTATAAAAATGTGGCGTAAAGCGGCTATAAAGCCTGATGGGCTACGCGTAAAGTTTGCGTAAAATCTTAAGCATGACGGCCTTTTTCCTCTGCTGCGTACAGCATCCGGCACTGGGCTCACACCCTAAATGGACATAAAACTATCCGTCTTACACGCAGCCGAATGATTGCGATGGCTCCTCGTTCGCCTGTACATTCAGCGCCAATATCCAAGCTGTAACCCTCCCCAGAAAACTAATAACTATGAGTTAGAGCCTTTCCGTTTTCAGTGAAACAAACGTAGATCGCATGATGAAAAATCACGCTACACAGAAACACAAATCGTCAGGATTCTGAAGGAAGTAGAGGCAGGTCAGAAGGTCAATGACGTCTGCCATGAATATGACATATCCGATGCGGCTTATTAAAACTGAAAGGCCAAATATGGAAGCATCAGATGTTAAAGACTCAAAGGATTTGAAGATGAGAACCGTAGGATCAAACAGATGTTTTCTGATCTCGGCCTCAAGCAACGA
>NZ_JBOFRH010000216.1:0-4773 GCF_051650925.1 Plesiomonas sp. | reverse complement strand
CCAGTATTGGGTTTATTCAGTGGATTGAAAGGGCCGACACTTGATCTGGCTTCAAGCTTTTATGTGATGCTCTCTGTCGCGGTATTGCTAAAAAGTATTCCGATGCTGATGATTATCGGCGTACTACGGGCGGGGGGAGACATTAAATTCTGTTTCTATCAGGATGTCATCGCCCAGTGGTTTATTGGTATCCCGTTAGTTGCGTTTCTCGCGTTTTATACGGATGTGGGAATGCAGTGGGTTTATTTAGCTATCTTTACCGAAGAGGCGGTGAAAATTGTCGGTTGTTATTATCGCGTTCGCAGCAAGGTATGGATGAAAAATATCGTACAAAAATCGGCGGCAGTGGCTTAGGTTAGTGGCTTAGGTTATTACGGATAATCTCTACAGATCACCACTTAGCTACAGAAGGGAATAAAGCAAAACACCAAAATAAACCGATTATTTTGGTGTTTTTATCATACAGTTGCTGACTACATTTTCGGTTTGACGGTGCTGTAAGTCTTTTTGCACCGCTCTTATACCAGACTTTGATTTACAGCGTGGAAACTGTTGTAGTCACAGTATTGTCGCCACGATTTAGAAACCGGATGTGTCTTTAAACAGACCCACTTTCAGATCGGTAGCGGTATAGATCACACGGCCATCAACCTCAACTTCACCATCAGCTAAACCCATAATCAATTTACGGTTAATTAAGCGCTTCAGATGAATACGGTAAACCACTTTTTTTGCGGTTGGCAGAACTTGGCCGGTGAATTTTACTTCACCCACACCGAGCGCACGCCCTTTACCTTCGCCACCACTCCAGCCGAGAAAAAATCCGACGAGTTGCCACATGGCATCAAGGCCGAGACAACCTGGCATTACCGGATCGCCCGGAAAGTGGCAGGCAAAAAACCACAGATCAGGGTTAATATCGAGCTCAGCTTCGATGTAGCCTTTGCCAAAATTACCACCGGTTTCAGATACGTTGACGATGCGATCCATCATCAACATACTAGGTGCTGGCAACTGTGGACCAGTTTCACCAAACAACTCACCACGGCTAGAGGCCAGTAAATCTTCCTTTGAGTACGAAAAGCGTTTCATAAGCATGGCATTCATTCTGTTTGTCAGTGAATTCTGCCCCTAACTTAGCTAACACTTGTACGCTGAACAAGTCCGATCAGCTGTGGTTAAACCAGTTGAGCCAGCGTAAAAAGAACGGTAACGGTCTTAATGGTGGTAAATTAACCTGATCTATCCGCAACTGGATGAGATTCAGTAACGACTCTTTCTCTTCATCTTCAGTGTCAAACGGTACACCGGTTAGCAGGGATAAGGCTTCAGAAGCGTGCTCTACCGCATACAGATGGAATGCACCCTCTTTTACTGCCTCAACAACTTCATCAGAAAGGCACAGATGACGCAAGTTACTTTCAGGTAAAATAATACCTTGTTCACCGGTTAGACCGCGTTTTTCACAGACAGCAAAAAAACCTTCAATTTTTTCATTGATACCGCCAACAGCCTGTACCCGACCAAACTGGTCAACGGCACCTGTTATCGCGATAGACTGGCTGACCGGCTTTAAAGATAAAGAGCTTACCAGCGCGCACAGTTCGGCCAATGAGGCACTATCACCGTCAACCTCACCGTATGATTGCTCAAACACTAATGAGGCAGAGAAGGGCAGTTGCTGCTCCAATGCTAGTTCAGATGACAGGTATGCTTGCATAATCAGCATGCCTTTGGCATGGATATTCCCGCCGAGCTCTACTTTACGCTCAACATCGGCAATATCACCATCGCCTAAATGTACAACACAACTGATACGTGAAGGCTCACCAAAGGCAAACGGATGGCCCGGATATTCAAGCACAGACAAACCGTTGACCTGACCAATTTGCGCGCCTTCTGTATCAATAAACACCTGTCCGCGATGAATATCATCCATAGCGCGTTCCGGCAGATAGTTAGCTCGGTCTTTACGGGCATGAATCGCATCACTTAGGTGCTCATCGGTAATAGGTTCATCATCAGATTCAATGGCTGCCTCTACCAGTAAGCTCTCTAACCACAGTGGGCAGAGTGGTAAACGCATTTGATCGTCCACTTCACGTGAACCAGCATGGAACAGTACCGGCCATGCTTTTGGGGTGAGTGTTGGCAAATTCAGATCATTACACATACTGTTGACATACCCAACCCATGAAGAAAGGGCGGTATCATCGGTAATGGCAATATTGTCTTCAATTTCAGTGTACATAGAGAGTGTATCAAGATCGGGCTCAAGTTCGCCGAACTCCGCTAAACTGAAACGATCACCGAGTAATATCACCCGAATATCGAGCGGCATTGGCGGCATAGCAACAGGAAGAGATTTAGACTCTTCAGGCGAACACCAGTGAAACGTTTTACTCAGCAATGTTTTTCGCAACTGAAACCAGTACGCCGGTTGTACTAACAACGTACGTAATGGCAGAACAAGAACGCCCCCGTTTGCCTGATGGATTAAACCCGGCTCAACGGTGATAGTTTCACCGCGTTCACGTACACAACCAAAGAGTTGATCCCAACTCAGCCACTCATCGAATGCACAGACAGTTTTGGCCGCAAAATTATCATTGGCGTGAATAGCGGGTGTCATCAGCATTTTGTTCGTTTTGCTATCAAAACGGTAGCTGACTCCGGTGACGTCCTCTAGCGGAGGGAGGCGTTCGCTCACAGCTTCAGCGATCAACGAAAGATAACGTTGATTCTCTTTGCCTTTAACTAACAAAAATGAGGGCTGGTGCGTGATCCGACAAAAGCGATCAAGCGTATCCGCAAGTCTTGGCTGCATATCTAAAAAGCTATGAGGTGATTGCTCATCTGAAAGAGCAAATAATGGCTCATATTGTTGGGTATCAGGCAAAAGCTGCTGCCATTCAAGTTCGTGTTTAGTCAAGTTCGTATACTGCATAGTGAATAAGAAGTAGGATTATAACAAATTTAGCGCCCGTAACTGCCAGAGAGTGTAAGCAGACTGTGTTTGCTTTTGTTATCATTCAGTATCGTGAAGAATACACCTCTGATTGAGGATTTAAAGATGAAATATCAGCAACTTGAAAATTTAGAGAGTGGCTGGAAATGGGCGTATTTAGTCAAAAAAATGCGCGCAGGGGAAAATGTAACACGTTATACCGAATTGAGCGAAATGAATGCGTTATATGAGTTGCTGCTGCAAGCCGAGCATCAACCAGAACAGATCAATACATGGATACAAGCAAACCTGCATGCTGCCTATGACACCAAGCTAAAGCAGGTTGTGCGTGCAACACGTAAACGCTATTTTAATGCGGAAAAAGAGCATACTCGAAAAAAATCGATCGATCTTGAGTATCTAGTATGGGAAAAATTGTCGCAACGCGCAGAATTATTGGACATGACCCTATCAGGCACTATTACCCATTTACTTGAAGAGTCCGTGAGTAAAAATCGTTATGAAAGTCAGATTATGGCCGCTCGCAGTGATCTGGCTGATTTACTCAAAAAATAAACCCCGCCGTGGCGGGGTTTATGCTTATTCAGAGTGTTAGCAGAAATTACTGCTGAGCTTCAACAACTTGCTCTTTAACACCTTGAACTTCGATTTCTACACGGCGATCTGGAGCCAGGCAAGAAATCAGAGAGTTACGGTTTTTGATGCCGTCACACTTAGTACCAGTTACTGGATCAGCTTTACCACGGCCTTCTACAGACAGCATGTTAGCTGGAGCACCCAGAGTTTCCAGGTAAGAAGCTACTGACTGAGCACGGTCTTTAGACAGCTTATCGTTATAAGCGTCAGAACCGATGCGGTCGGTGTAACCGATAACAACTGCAGTCTGATCTTTCAGACCCATGTTGCTGATTTCGCCGTACATCTTCTGCAGAGCTTGCTGGCCTTCTGGCTTCAGGGTTGCTTTGTTGAAGTTGAACAGAACGTCAGAGGTCAGAGTGAAACGCTTGGTTTCAACTTCTGGAGCTGGAGCTGGAACAACAACTGGTGCTTCAGCAACTTCTTGACCGAAACGGTAAGAAACGCCCATGGTCAGCAGACCGTTGTCAGCGCTAACGCCAACTTGGTTAGCGTTACCCAGTTTGTTGGTGTACTGGTATTCCAGACGGCCAGCCCAGTTTTGGTTGAATGCATACTCTGCACCCACAGCTGCCAGCGCACGAACGCCAGTTTCGAAGCGGTTGAACTGCTCTTCTTTGCTGCCTTTCATGTCAGCACGGTAGCCCATAGCACCCAGACGAGTGTACAGATCCAGGTCCTGCATTACTGGGTAGCTGAACTTACCGCTCAGTTGAATACCTTGAACTTCCATCTTACCGTTGTCAGACTTCATTTTGTTCAGGTAATCGTAGCCCATTTCAACTGCGAACCATGGGT
The DNA here is from genome assembly GCF_051650925.1 of Plesiomonas sp. Lineage (NCBI taxonomy): Bacteria > Pseudomonadati > Pseudomonadota > Gammaproteobacteria > Enterobacterales > Enterobacteriaceae > Plesiomonas > Plesiomonas sp. Next base: position 371 of record NZ_JBOFRH010000216.1, on the reverse strand, counting down.
TGATTTGGTAACCACCAAATACACCGCCGCCCAGAGAGTTCTTGCTGAAGTGGGTAGAGTTGCTCAGGTTGCCACCGCTACCAAAGAAGTCAGCATCTTTGTCAGTGTTGAAGTAGTTAGACCAGCCCAGTTTAGCACCAGTGTACCAAGTGCCATCCTGTGGAGCTGCTTGAGTTGAAGCAGCGAATGCCATACCAGCCAGTGCCAGTGCAATTGCAGTCTTTTTCATGTTTTGCGCCTCGTTATCATCAATGAAAGGCATAAATAATTGCGTAAGACTCAAAGGCCTTACGTCATTTTTGAATGAACATTCCATCGTCAGACGGTGGCATAAGATTGCCACACAAATGTTCCATTCTTGATAAGTTAGT
>NZ_JBOFRH010000215.1:0-1324 GCF_051650925.1 Plesiomonas sp. | reverse complement strand
CGGTACAAGGTGGCCCAAATCCATAAGAACGGCCATAAAACGTGCAGAGTGAACAGGCTGACCCAGCCCGCAACATGGATGGCATCTTGGTGTGGATGGTTACGTTTTTGCGCGATGTGGTAAGGAATATCGTGAATGACGATCACCCCGTAAAAAATGGTGAGCACCACAAAAACCAGGATTCCCAAAGCAAAATAATTGAGGAACACGGTCGGCTCCTTAATGGATCGTTATGGTTAGTTATCCGCATCACCACAGGTTTAGGTGGCGGAAAAGGAGCCGCCACTCTAGAGAAACCCGGTACGGTGATCATTAGTGCTGGCAATAAACCTCAATTAAGCCGGCGTTTAAGATGGCGGCCGTTAGGCCGCCACGGTTTGTTTTTTAACGCCGGTTATGGGGTGACGATATTGAACCAGAACGGGAAGTTATCCAGCAGGCCCATGAAGTCCACCACACTTTGTTTGTTACCAGTGAGTTTGATATTGCCGTTATCTAGCTGACTGGCCAGCGTGACCTCACCGAGTTGAACTGAATCCAGTGCCGGTTTGGCCAGACTCAAGGTGACATCGGCATTAGGGTCTTGTCGGCCATGATGATAATTGAGCACTCCGTTTTCTACGGTCAGCACGTATTGCTGTTTAAGATCGGTGAAATCAAGGTTGATCACGATTTTCTTGCCCGCGGCTTTCGGGCCGTTGAGGCGTACAGAGAGATAATCGAACAACATTTCAGGGGTCATGGCGCGAATGGTATCAGGGCTGGCGGTTTGTACTCCGCCGGCGGAAGGAACACCGTTACGCAATTCATACGCACCTTGCAAATACGCGCTGCGCCATGGGCCGGATTCAGCTTGGTAACCCAGCTGCTCCAGCGCATCAGCATTTAACTCTTTGGCGGCTTGATTATTCGGATCGGCAAACACCACTTTGTTGGTGACTTCTGCCACCCAGCGGTAATCTCCCTGTTTAAAATCGTCTTTAGCTTTGGCCAGTACCGCATCGGCACCGCCCATATATTCCACCCATTTTTTGGCCGCTGCCTCAGGAGGCAGTGGATTGAGGTTTGATGGGTTGGCGTCATACCAGCCCATGTATTTTTGATAGACCGCTTTAGCATTGTGTTTCACTGTGCCGTAATAACCACGTACATACCACAGGGAGTTGAGTTCCGGTGGTAGCTCAATCTGCTCGGCAATTTCCTGTGAGGTATAGCCGTGGTTGAGGAGACGAACTGATTGATCGTGAATGTATTTATAGGTGTCGCGGGTTTTCTTCATGTAGTCATTGGCGTAGGCATTACCCCAACGTGGCCAGTGGTGCGA
>NZ_JBOFRH010000214.1:0-1161 GCF_051650925.1 Plesiomonas sp. | reverse complement strand
ATTTAACCGGTCATGGAGGGCGTAAAGTTGTATATAAGTGATTACTTACCTTCGACGTACTTTCAGTTACCTTACATAACGTTTCATTAAGCGAAATCTACGTTGATAAGTTTAATGATACCCGCAGAGATGCCCGATCCGGCATCTCTGCTCTATTTTTGTAGCCCTATCTCTATCCACTATTCCACTAGTAGACATATCACTCTCGCAGTGTGCCACAGCGGGTACGCGCTAGTCACAGAGCGAAGTTGATACTAACTCACGCACAAATTCGCGTTTGATGGTGGTCGGGGTAATGTAGAACACGGTCACGGCATCACCGCTTTGGATGTAGGCAGCACGAAAGTTGACCTTATCGACCACCACTTTATATTCCTGAATGGTCAGTTGGTGTCTTTTCAAATCGTAAGCCGGTTTTATTTTATGCGGACGATGCAAAAAGATCTCCGGTAATACCGTGTGCACATTGTGTTTTACGGCCGCTTCGCACTGCGCATATTTTCTGAAAAAGCGCTGCAGGTACTTATTGTCTTCCAACTCGATAGTTAACATCATCGGCACTTATGCTCGTATTTACACTCATCATTGACTCTTTGAGCAGTATACGCCACCGGAGTACACCCTTAGACTCAGTGAATTGTTATAAATGATAAGTGATGATGTGTGGATTTATCTGGGCCACGCAGGCGTTCACGGTCTCGCTGCCGTAGCACAAGCTTACGGCAGCGGTGAGGTTATGAGGTTTTAAGCGATGAATATTTCGTCTTAAATGACGGATTAAATATCGAACTGCAAAACGTGCTCGTCTTGCGGCTCTTTCCAGATAGCTTCTTTGATATCGCTGATACTTAACGACGGATTACAAATCTGCATAAAGCGCAGCACATAAGCGCGCTGATACTGTGCGCGCCGCACCGCCAACCACGCGGTATTTGGGGTGAACAGGTGGCTAGCATTGAGCTGCACCAGATCGGTGTCCTTGCGTGGATCGAACGCCATCGAGGCCATAATCCCGACCCCCATGTCTAGCTCGACATAGGTTTTGATGACATCGGCATCTTGGGCACTGAGCACCACATCAGCGGTTACGCCAGCTTGGGCAAATGCCGCATCAATACGGGAGCGCCCAGTTAGACCGGGGTAATAGGTGATCAACGGGTA
>NZ_JBOFRH010000213.1:0-1305 GCF_051650925.1 Plesiomonas sp. | reverse complement strand
TTGAAGATCTCAGACAGTGCGGCACGCTCTAGCTCGGTTTGTTCATCTTCATGGCTACGCGGATAACCGTGTAATGCAGACAAGTCCTGCACAGCAGGCGTGGTATTCGGCTGGAAGCTCGATACCTCAACACTGCGGTATTTCGGTGGCAAATGGCAGATATCAATCAGCTCATCCGGATACAAAATAACCAACCGTTCCACCAAATTTGCCAACTCACGCACATTACCCGACCAAGAGTACTCGCACAGTGAGTGCAGCGCTCGCGGAGTAAAGTGAACGGAGCGAGCACCTTCGGCGGTTAAACGCGATAGCAACTCTTGCAATAGCAAAGGAATATCCTCGGCTCGCTCACGCAAGGCTGGGACGTCAATTGGGAACACATTCAGACGGTAGTACAAGTCTTGGCGAAACTCGCCATTGGCAATCATCTCTTCCAAGTTACGGTGTGTTGCCGCAATCACTCGCACATCCGCACGTATGGTTTTGTTGCTACCTACGCGCTCAAAGCAACGCTCTTGCAATACACGCAGCAGCTTCACCTGCATGGACATCGGCATATCGCCGATTTCATCCAAGAACAGTGTACCGCCCTCAGCCAGTTCAAAACGGCCTTTACGCGCAGAAATGGCACCGGTAAACGCACCTTTTTCGTGCCCAAACAGCTCACTTTCCAACAATTCGGCTGGAATAGCGCCGCAGTTTAACGGAACAAAAGGCCCTTCTCGACGAGCAGAGTAATAGTGGATGTTACGTGCCACCACCTCTTTACCGGTACCTGACTCACCCAAAATCAAAACGTTAGCATCGGTTGGGGCTACTTGCTCAATCATGCGGCGCACATTTTGCACCGCATGGCTACGCCCTACCAGACTACGGAATAAGCTGTTTTTACGGGTGATTTGCGGATAAGAAGCCGAGTGCTTACCTTGAAATTCGTAACAGTGCCCCAGCGCTTCGGTTAACTGAACGTAGTTGAGAGGCTCAGCCACTTCGCCAACATAGTTAGCAAGCCCTTGTAAATCCTCGCCCTGCCCAGCAAACGTAATCACAGGGATATGATGATTGATACGCAGAAAATCAATCACTGCTTGATACTGAGAATCCGTACTTGTGATACGGCCGAGCAAACAGCCTGCCCAGGAATGCTTTTCCTCCAGAGACAGCTCTACATCTCTGGATGAAACAACGATATTTTCCTGACCTATAAAGTTAAAAATAACCGTCAGAACCTCACGGCGGTGAGGCTCATCTTCTATCAGTAAAAATTTTTGCAGTCCCGGCATGATTATGTGTCTAACGTAA
>NZ_JBOFRH010000212.1:0-14266 GCF_051650925.1 Plesiomonas sp. | reverse complement strand
ATGCTGGGCAATTACTGCTATCACTACTCAATAATCTATTGGATATGTCGCGTCTTGATGCGCGAAAATTGAACATAGATTTGCGTCCGGTTAAATTAATACCCATATTGGCCGAACTTGAGCGGCAGTACAGTATAATTTCTGAGCGTAAAAAAATTACCCTTAATGTTCACGAACATAATATTGCAGATTATAACTGCTTTAATATTGATGAATTGCGAGTCAAACAGATCTTATATAATTTAATTTCAAATGCCCTGAAATTTACCGCACAAGGCGAAGTTACCCTGTCGGCTCGCTTTTGTAATCAGAAAGGGCAGGATAATGGCATACTGGAGTTTGATGTCTCGGATACGGGTATCGGTATTGCCGAACAGGATAAAACCAAATTATTTTTACCGTTTTCACAGGTGGATAATTCCACTAGCCGTGTATTTGGCGGTACGGGGCTAGGGTTGTCTATCTGCAAAGAGTTGGTGGAGCTGATGGGGGGGACTATCTCATTAGAGAGCCAGAAAGGGCGTGGTTCGCGCTTTATTGTTCGCATTCCCACCACTGCCTGTAAAGTAGAAGAGCCTCGCACTCAAAGTAATAAACCGCTGGTAACAACCCACGATGATCCGGTTATTTTATTGGTTGATGATCATGAAGCTAACCGATTTGTTATTGGTCAGCAGTTAAAACGGCTGGGTTATCGTTTTATCACTGCCAGTAACGGACATGAAGCACTGGCGTTGCTCGATGCAGGAACCGATATCTCACTGATTCTACTTGACTGCTATATGCCAGAACTCGATGGCTTTGAAGTCGCCCAGCGGATCCGGCGCAATGAAATCGCGCGAGATCTGCCAATGACACCGATTATTGCCATTTCAGCCGATTCCGGCGAAGAGCACTACGCCCGCTGTCTTGACTCTGGTATGGATGGTATTTCAACTAAACCACTATCACTTAAGCAGCTAAAAGCACTGCTTGAACTGTGGATAGATACCGCTGAACCTTTTGAAAGCACTTTGTCAGATATAAACTCAGACAAACCAGATATACATGAGAGTGATCTTAGCGGTGAAGGTAAGCTGCTTGCCCGCTTTATCGAATTGAGTCAGCAGGATATAGCGGATGGCCTTGTCCAGATAGATACCCAGCACTATTCAGGAGCGGCTAACTCCTTTCACCGCATTTTAGGTGGTGCAAATATACTGGAGCTTGATGCCGTTGCTGTGCTGGCAAAACGGCTGGAGCATGCATTACGCGGTGAGCTATACCTTGATGATCGTGAAGTGATCAAATTAAAAGGGGATATTGCTGAGCTGGCTTATCAATTGGAAAAGTTAACTGATTGAGTGGTACTGACGTAGGCTTTTGATAATATTAAGCATTGCCTTTTTAAACCCGCCATTAGTGCGGGTTTACATGGCTTTTCTACATTTCAATCTGTTGTGGTATACTTCAGCAACTTGTTGGCATTTTGTCATATAAAAAGATGGCATCGGTTAGCAATAAGGTTAAAATATCGTCGCGTCTAAAATAAAATAGGTCGGCCAGCGAAGATGCAAAAAAGTATCAGTGTTATGATTCTTGATGATCACGAAATCGTCAGGGAAGGTATGCTCTCTCTTCTTAAAAAAGAAGAGCGAATTTCTGTGATTGGAAGTTATTCTACTGTCGCAAGTCTGACCAAAGGAATTAAAGAAAATAAGCCAGACTTGGTTATTGTTGACTATATTTTAGGCAAGGATGATGTTGACGGTTTAAATTTAATCAAACGTTTAACTACTCGAAATCCAGAATTACTGATTTTAGTCGTCTCGTCTATTGATTCATCCACCGTAATATCATTGCTCAAGCGCACCAAAGTCAAAGGTTTTATCAGTAAAGGCAGTTCATTAAATACGCTAGTTGATGGAATTAAAAAATTAGCTCGTGGTGAAGAGTTTTGGCCTGAGTCAAATGGTATCTCACTGACGTCATCACAAAATACCACCGATAACAGCGGTGAAAATATGAATAGTCTTTTAGAGGCACTCACACCGAAAGAGCGTGAAGTATTACGTTGTTATATTAACGGAATGACTGTCTCTGAAATATCACTGAAATTTTCCCGCAGTGTCAAAACAATTAGCGCGCAAAAACAATCAGCACGCCGAAAACTCAATATAGAGTCTGACAGAGATCTGTTTATGCTCAGTGATTACATTTAACACAAAGAAAAATAGGAGTAATAGAGAAAGCTCATAGTATTGAAATTAATGAGCAAAACGCATATTTTTATTTTCGCGGTGTTATTATTTTTGATTTATTACGTTAAACGCATAAACTGCATACAGTGCAATTAATTGTATGGCTGTTTTGATATTCTTTATGCGCTGATAATTTTCCCTATATCGACTCCCTCTTTAGATCCTCTGTACAGTTTTTCTGTACAATTTCCAAGCAAATCTTATATAACAATTTGCTATATTTAATGATTTTTTGGTAAATCGACAAAAATGACGATTAAATATCGCTTTAGCAAAAAACAGGCATAAGAAAGCTCTTTTCCTTATTTCACCCCGCTCGGCGAACGCGCGATAGTATGCATTAGCAATCTATTTTAACGGTTTGGCAACAGTATTTGATGCCGTAGTAACAAATGAGTCAGTGGGGGATACAATGGCAGTTCGCTCTTTTAGCGTGATCCCAGGGATGGGGCCTACACTTGGTTTTACCTTAGTTTATCTGGGCTTAGTGGTGTTACTACCGCTGTCAGCACTGGTACTGTACAGTTTTACCCATTTATCATTAACTGATTTTTGGCACATCGTGACCCAGCCACGGGTTATTGCATCCTATAAATTGAGCTTTTTTGCCGCCTTAATTGCCGCCTTGATCAATACTGTCTTTGGCGTGTTACTTGCGTGGATTTTGGTTCGTTATGAATTTCCCGGTCGCCGTTGGGTTGATGCCTTGATCGATTTACCCTTTGCAATGCCCACTGCCGTTTCAGGCATTGCGTTGACTGCCGTGTTTGCGGGTAACGGGGTCATTGGCCACTGGTTAGCACCTTATGGCATCAAAATGGCATTTAATCCAACCGGTATCGTGATTGCGCTGATTTTTATTGGCCTGCCTTTTGTGGTACGCACACTGCAACCTGTGCTCCGTGAACATGAGAACATGCTCGAAGAAGCGGCCTCCTGTTTAGGTGCTGATCGCTGGCAGATATTCTCACGGGTTATTTTTCCTGCCTTATTACCCGCAATTATTACCGGTTTTACCTTGGCGTTTGCGCGTGCCATTGGTGAGTATGGCTCGGTCATTTTTATTGCGGGCAATATTCCGATGGTGTCAGAAATTGCCCCACTGATGATCATGAGCCATCTCGAAGAGTATGACTATGCTGGTGCAAGCGCCATCGCTGTGGTGATGCTGGGTGTATCATTCTTACTGCTGCTGCTGATTAACCAGCTACACGCATGGAGCCGTAAAGGAATTAAAGAGGATAGACTATGAGCCGGCAGCAAACAGAGCGCTCTTGGGTTCGCTATAGCTTAATCGCATTGGGTTTGAGTTGGTTTACACTGATTTTAGTGATTCCGGTCATCGTTATCTTTCTTTCAGCATTCAGTAAAGGGTTGGATACCTACCTATCCGCCCTCAGTGACAGCGATGCACTTTCGGCACTCTGGTTAACGTTGACGGTTAGCCTGCTGTCAGTGCCGTTAAATATTGTTTTTGGCGTGTGTGCTGCATGGGCCATTGCACGGTTTAAATTTCGCGGCCGTGAAGCTCTACTTACCTTGATTGACTTACCGTTTTCAGTATCACCCGTTGTTGCTGGATTAATGTTTGTCATGCTGTTTGGCAGTAACGGTTGGTTTGGCGAGTGGCTGGAAGCATTTGATATCAAAATTATCTTCTCAACACCGGGCATTGTGTTGGCAACCACCTTTATTACCGTCCCGTTTGTGGCGCGTGAAGTGCTTCCGTTACTGCAATCTCAGGGGGTAGAGGAAGAAGAGGCCTCTATTATGCTCGGTGCAAGCGGTTGGACAACCTTCTGGCGGGTGACTCTGCCGAGTATCCGGTTAAGTTTGCTGTACGGTGTGTTGCTCTGTACTGCACGAGCGGTCGGCGAGTTTGGTGCAGTGTCTGTGGTCTCTGGCCACATTCGCGGGCAAACCAATACCATGCCGCTGCACATTGAAATTTTGTACAACGAATACCAATTTGCTGCAGCGTTTGCGGTTGCCAGCTTGCTTGCCAGCTTCGGCCTGATTACCTTATTAGCCGAAACCCTGATTGATAAAATGCGTGAACGCCAAAAAAATCACATCTTGTCTCAAGGAGTTGAATCATGAGTGTTGAAGTCAAACATATCCAAAAAGCATTTAACGGCTTTGCCACCTTGCATGATATCAACCTGACCTTTCGCTCCGGTGAACTGGCCGCGTTACTTGGGCCATCAGGCTGTGGTAAAACAACCCTATTGCGTATTATTGCAGGATTAGAGCGTGAAGATCAGGGGCAAATTCTGCTGAATGGGCAGGATGTATCGGCACTGTCGGCCCGTGATCGTAAAGTCGGTTTTGTTTTCCAGCACTATGCACTGTTCCGGCACATGTCAGTATTTGAAAACGTTGCGTTTGGTTTGCGTGTAAAACCGCGCCATTTGCGCCCTAATGAAGCGACAATTCGGCAGAAAGTGTTAACGCTCTTAGAGTTAGTGCATCTTGGCCATCTGGCACAGCGTTATCCGAGTGAACTCTCTGGTGGCCAACGTCAGCGTGTGGCGCTGGCTCGTACACTGGCCGTTGAGCCGCAGGTGTTGCTGCTTGATGAACCGTTTGGTGCGTTAGATGCGCAGGTTCGTAAAGAGTTACGCCGCTGGTTGCGTGAACTGCATAACGAACTACATGTAACCAGTTTGTTTGTCACCCATGATCAAGAAGAGGCACTTGAAGTGGCTGATCGCATTGTGGTGATGAATAAAGGGCAGGTAGAGCAGATTGGCACACCAGATGATGTGTATGAGTCACCGGCGACGCCATTCGTACATCAATTTTTGGGAACAGTGAACTTACTGCAAGGTCAGGTTAACGGTGATAATATCCATTTTCACGGGCATATTTTACCGATATCCAACAGTGTAAGTACATTATCAGGCAGTGATGCAATCGCTTATGTGCGTCCGCAAGATATTGAGGTCTTACCGGCTAATGTTAATGTAGGTACACCGGCCAAAGTGGTGCGCTTACTGCGTTTAGGCTCGGGTATTCGGGTTGAATTTATTACCGAAAATACGGGGAAAAATGCCGTGGTAGAAGTGGATATGAACCGCGAACAGATTGCCCAACTTGGTTTGACAGTAGGAAAACAGGTGCGCCTCTGCCCGCAGCGTGCACATGTTTATCCGTCAGTCATTACGGCTGAACAAACCAAACCCCATACCGCGAAACAAGGAGAACGCGCCGCATGAATTTCCAGCAACTCAGGATCATCCGTGAAGCTGCCAGACGTAATTACAACCTGACTGAGGTCGCAAACTCACTGTTTACGTCACAGTCAGGTGTGAGTCGGCATATCAAAGATCTTGAGGAAGAGCTGGGCATTGAAATTTTCATTCGGCGTGGTAAAAGGCTGCTGGGGATGACCGACCCTGGAAAAGAGCTGCTAGTGATTGTCGAACGAATGCTGACCGATGCCGGAAATATCCGGCGTTTAGCATCATCGTATTCGGCAACGGACAGCGGTTATCTGCGGGTTGCCACCACCCATACACAGGCGCGGTTTTCATTACCGGGCGTGATAAAAGAGTTTCGGCCGCTGTTTCCCAAAGTACAGCTAGGGGTCAATCAGGCCAGCCCCGATGAGATAGTGTCACTGCTGCTCAGTGGTGAAGTTGATGTTGGTATTGCCAGTGAACGAATTAATGAGCATCCAGATTTGGTCTGCTTTGAATATTATCACTGGCATCATTCGGTTGTAGTGCCTAAAAATCATCCGTTAGTACATACGCCCATTCTGACTCATGAGCTGCTCTCAGCGTATCCGCTGATTACCTATTATCCGGGGTTAACCGGTCGTTCTCGTATCGATAGCGCTTTCCAAAAGGCTGGATTTACACCCGATGTTGTGTTGAGTGCGCAAGATGCTGATGTGATAAAAACATACGTAGAGCTGGATATGGGCGTGGGCATTATGGCCTCGATGGCGTTTGATGCACGCAAAGATACTGATTTGGTACAACTCAATGCCAGTCATCTTTTTGCACCGAATACCGCATGGTTGGCGGTAAGAAGGGCGCAATATCAGCGCGCTTATGTGCTGAGTTTTTTACAAATTTGTAATCCAAGTTTAAGCATCAGTGATATCAAAGAGGCTATCTGGAAAGAGCCGCAAGAGGAGCATGTTTTACAATTTGATATTTAACGGATACATACGTGAGATATGTAAAACCGAGGTCTATACAATAAAGTATTTAAGACAGATATCTAATGTGTGTTATGTGGTTTGCTATTGTTCGCTTTCTCTAACATGCAACCGCTAAGTGTGAAACTTATCTGCCGTAATCGAAATCATGATTAGCATCAGTGCCCGTTATTAATACGGGCACTGATATCAGGTTAGAAGAGATAAATTACACATTATTGATTATAAGCATTCTCACCGTGCGTGGTCACATCCAGCCCGATACGCTCATCCTCTTCCGGCACACGTAAGCCAATAATCATATCAACCAGCTTGTAGCAGATAAGGGCAACAACGCCTGACCAGAGGATTGTGATCCCCACACCCAGCGCCTGAATCTTCACCTGTTCCCACATTGAGTAGACGGCTACGCTGTTGGTGACATAGTCCCATACGCCTGTTCCCCCCAAAGCCGGGTCAGCGAACACGCCGGTCAAAATTGCGCCCAGAATACCGCAAACACCGTGTACTCCGAAAACATCAAGGGCATCATCGGCACTGAGCCAGCGTTTAAGCATATGAACACCCCAGTAGCCCGCTAATCCGGCGAGTAGACCGATAGCCAATCCGCCGCCGATCCCGACAAAACCACAAGCCGGTGTAATGGCAACCAGCCCCGAAACAGCGCCAGACACTGCGCCTAGCAGCGAAGGTTTGCCTTTAATCAGCCACTCAGCAAACAACCATGTGAGTGTGGCGGCAGACGCGGCACTCCATGTATTAACGAATGCCAGAGCTGCTGTACCGTTGGCTTCAAGGGCTGATCCAGCATTAAAGCCAAACCAACCAAACCAGAGTAGTGCAGCGCCAATCATGGTCATGGTTAGGCTGTGTGGTTTCATCGCCTCACGGCCAAATCCGACACGGCGGCCCACCATATAGGCCCCTACTAATCCTGCAACTGCGGCATTGATATGTACAACGGTGCCGCCAGCAAAATCAAGTGCGCCGTGGCGGAATAAGTAACCCGCCGTTTCGGTAGCAGCACTGGCCGCTTCTGCGCTGGTGTATGCGTCAGGGCCAGCCCAATACCAAACCATATGTGCCATTGGCAGATACGATAAGCTAAACCAGATGACACAAAACAGCAGCACTGCAGAGAACTTCATTCGCTCGGCAAACGCACCGACAATCAAGCCACAGGTAATTGCTGCAAATGCCCCCTGAAAGACGACATAAACCAGTTCATGTACCCCGACACCTTTTGAGAAGGTGGCCGCAATTGAGTCTGGTGTCACACCTTTAAGCAGCACTTTATCGAATGACCCGATAATGGCATTGCCTTCGGTGAAGGCGATGGAGTAGCCGTAGACTATCCATAAAACAGAGATCAGAGCAAAGACAGTGAACACCTGCGCAAGTACGGAAAGCATATTTTTTGAACGTACTAACCCGCCGTAAAAGAGTGCCAATCCGGGAATTGACATCAAGATCACCAACGCACTACAGATCAGTAGCCATGTGTCGTCAGCCTTATTAATTGCTGGTGCGGGGGCAACACCTTCGGCATAGGCTGATGATAGGGTCAGTAGCAGGCCGAACAGGGCCGTAAAAACAGTGAATAAAGAGCGTGTCATGGCAGGCCTCTCTTCAGCATAGGGAATTTTTTTCACAATATAGCTCCTTGCATGATGTTGCTCCTTGAACGGTACAGCCTCTGAAACGGTATAACGTCTAAATGATATAAATGCCGTGCTGCACCCTGATCATGGTGATCAGTCTCGGGTCTTACTGCGCTGTTACAGTGCAGAATCATCCGTTTCACCGGTTCTGATCCGAATTACCTGACTGAGCTCGCAGACAAAAATTTTGCCATCACCAATTTTTCCGGTGTAAGCCGCTTTTTGTATCGCATCGATGACCTCTTCAAGCTGATCATCAGAAATTGCGATCTCAATTTTTACTTTGGGCAAAAAATTCACCACATACTCAGTACCGCGATAAAGCTCGGTATGACCCTTTTGGCGGCCAAACCCTTTCACTTCTGTCAGGGTTAACCCTTGTACTCCTAGCAGTGAAAGCGCTTCTCGTACATCTTCGAGTTTGAAGGGTTTTATAATCACAGTAATGAGTTTCATAGTGTTCCTTTGATATGAACAGGATGACCTGATTACCTTGATATACGCATAATGTATGCCATAAATTAATGCGGTGTTAAAAGTTCTTTAATTTATTTTTATTTTTCAGCTTATCGGGGCTGTGTCTGCTGTTATCCCTATCCTTAGAAAAAAGCTTTTTAAAAAAGGGAAGGGAAAAACAGAGATAGAGCAAAAATTGCACTATTGTAGTGCGTAATAATACCGTGACTGCACCGTATCAGTGCGTATCAATAGATCTGGCGATATAACGCAGAGCAAGAAAAACGTTAATTTATGGAAGGATAATCAGCCGCGCTGAAAAAGTGCGGAGCATAAAGAGAGTAGAACACAGCGGTTATGAGGGATAGAGCGCAGAGATATAAATATAAGCTAAACAAATCAACGTAGTGGTGCAATAAAAAATGCCAGTAAACGGTATTTCCTGTTTACTGGCATCGGGTTTTATTGATGGTAACTAAACGTGCCTACTTTTCAGATTGAGCAGATACTGATGCAGGTTGTGCTTCAGGAAACTTCATATCTTCATAACGCACTAAACGGCTCTTAAATTTAATGCGATAACCCAACCACAACAGAATAAACAGCGGGATACCAATATAGGTTGCGACTAAGCTTTGCATATCAACATGGGTTGATGTAAACGCTTGATAGTCCTGACCAAAAGTCACGAATAGACACAGTGCTAGGGCAAATAACGGGCCAAAAGGAAACCATTTTGCGCGGTAAGGCAGTTCATCAAGTGAGCGGCCTTGTGCCAAAAACCCTTTGCGGAAACGGTAATGACACAGTGAAATACCCAGCCATGCAATAAAGCCACTCATGCCGGAAATATTCAACAGCCACAAATAAACGGCCTGATCACCAAACAGTGAGCTTAAAAAACACAGGGCTGCAATCACAGTTGTTGCATACAGCGCATTACGTGGCACACCGGAAGGCGTGAGTTTACCAAAAAACTTCGGTGCCATTCCGTTGAGAGCCATGTTATAGAGCATGCGCGTAGAGGCATACATGCCTGAGTTACCGGCAGACAAAATAGCGGTTAAGATCACGGCATTCATCACGCTGGCAGCAAAGGCTAAACCGGCATTTTGGAAGACCAAGGTGAACGGGCTAACGCCGACATCCTGTACATTATTTTGCAGCAGGGCAGGGTTGGTATAGGGGATCAGGCAGCCAATTAAGAAAATAGCCAGCACATAAAATAGCAAAATACGCCAAAAAATCTGCTTGATCGCGCGCGGAATATTACGGCTCGGATTATCGGATTCACCGGCGGCTACACCAACAAGTTCAGTGCCTTGGAATGAGAATCCAGCAATCATCGCCACACCAATAATGGCAGGAATACCACCGGCAAAAGGTGCATCACCCATGGTGAAGGTTGCCAAGCCTGCGTGGGTGTTGGCGGTGTCATTGATGATACCAAAAATCATCATCACGCCGACGATGATAAAAATAATAACGGTGATCACTTTGACCATAGAGAACCAATATTCTCCTTCCCCAAACCCTTTTACTGAAAAGAAGTTAAGAAAGAAAATAATGGCTAAAAATATACCGCTCCAGACTGTTCCGGGTATTGCCGGAAACCAGTAAGCCATCACAATAGATGAGGCAGTTAATTCAACCGCAATGGTTATAGCCCAGTTGTACCAGTAGTTCCAACCCAGAGCAAAGCCCATAGCCGGAGAGACAAACGCATCACCGTACGTCGAGAAAGAACCAGAGACCGGCATGTAAGCGGCCATTTCACCTAAACTGGTCATTACAAAATAGACCATCAGGCCAATGATGGCATAAGCAGCGAGTGCACCACCGGGGCCCGCTTGGGCAACGGTAGCGCCCGAAGCAACAAATAATCCGGTACCGATAGCACCACCAATAGCTATCATGGTTAAGTGGCGTGCTTTTAATTCACGTTTTAGCCCTGGAGCCGGTTCTTCTTTGGTTTCATTGACGTCGTGCATGGCTTATGGGCACTCCTCTTAAACAGCGTTATTACAGTTGGAAAGACGCATATAAAACGGATTTGTGATGTCCAACACAAGTATTAATTATCGTAATTGATCTCAGCAGAACATGAAGCTGTTTTTTTGTATGAATTTTACTATTATCGTTTTGATTTTTAACAGTATTTCTAAGAACGTAAAAACGTAACTGAATGTGTCAGTGAATGGTAATTAGGGTGAATTAGCTACTTGACATATTGGATATTTATTCCAGTGCCTATTTGTTACTAAACCGCATTATTGGTTAAGTTTATATCTTATTTATGTGTTACGTATCTTTTCCTCCTGCTTTTTTCATCTCTTTTTATGCTGATTTCTTGACGTAAAATGGGTGCGTTTTACTGTAGGAAAATGCGCAGTTCTGGTATTCTACTTATCCATTAAACTGCCCTTTTTTTACTCGCTTTAGGACACTATGGCCCCGATATTGTGTGTATTTTCCCGCGTTAATAGAGCGTCATGGCTCTCTTTACTGCTGGTTTTTTCTCTTTTTTGTGGCAGTACAGTTACTGCTGCGCCTAACTTTAGCAGTGGTTCATTTGAATTACCGCAATCGGAAGAGCTGCAAACGCAATTAGATGGATTGGCGAAAAAAGATAAATTATCGCCGACTCAAACCACGCAAAAAACAGAACTGGAACAAACCATTGGTTTTCTCGATGTAATTGATAAAGAGAAAAGCAAGATCAGTGAAATTCAGCAGCAATATGATAAAGCGCCAGCCCAGCTGCGTCAGTTACAAGATCAACTCAGCACTCTGCGTGATGGTTTGGATGAAACACGTCTGCATAAAGAGTTTGAGCGTTTAAGTTTGTCTGAATTAGAGCGAAAGCTCAGTAATACACAAACCAGTACACAAAAAGCACAAGAGCAGTTATCGGCGGTCAACAGCCAATTAATCTCAATGCAGACACTGCCTGAACGTGCGCAGGCGGCGATGAGTAAAGCCTATGTGCGTATTCAAGATATCCGTAATATTCTCAACGGGGTATCAGCTGATCAAGATGGTTTAACTGCTGGGCGTAAACAGCTGTTAAATACTGAAGTTGCACTCTTAAATGTGCAAATTGAACGCCGACAAAAAGAGCTAGATAGCAATACTACGTTGCAAGATATCGCGCAGAAACAACGTGATATTTTTACTGAGCAACTGAACCAGTATGAGCAGTTATCGCAGTTGTTGCAGCAGCAAATTAACCAAAATAATCTGACCCAGTCAGAGAAAACCGTTGCAGATGTTAGTGACTCAGAGCAAACGTCAACACAAGATCTGAACCCGCTGGTGGTTAAAGAGCTGGATAAGAATCAGCAGATAAGCCAAAACCTGATCAACGCAACGCAGCAAGTGAACACTATGGTGCAAGAGAATACCAAGGTGAAAAACTGGCTCGACAGCGTGACACAGACGGAGCGCAATCTGAATGAGCAGATCTCGGTATTAAAGGGGAGTTTGCTGCTATCACGTATCTTGTATCAACAGCGTCAAATGCTGCCCGATGCCGATTTAGCCCGTAATCTGGAAGAGCGCATTGCTGATTTGCGTTTAGAGCAGTTTGAGGTGAATCGCCAGCGTGATGAGCTGTATCAACCTAATCAATATGTCGATCAACTCGCCGCGCAAAATGGCAATACACCATTATCAGAGCCGGTGCGTAAAGCGTTAATTCAGGTGCTTGATGCGCGTAAAGAGCTGCTAGATCAGTTCAACAAACAGCTGGGTAATCAGCTGAATATGTCGATTAATTTGCAGCTAAACCAGCAGCAATTACAACGTGTTAGCAACAGCCTACAAAATACCCTGCAACAGCAAATTTTTTGGGTGACCAGTAACAAACCACTCGACTGGGCATGGGTCTGGGCGTTACCTGCTGCTATGTTTTATCAGGCGCAAGAGATAGTTAACGATGTTCACCTTGCTAACTGGGCTGGGCAAGAGTTAAAGCTTCTGTTTGCTATTGTGCCGTTACTGATTTTGGCCGGATTAATTATCTGGCGACGTAAAGATCTGACCAAGCATTTGCAATCTATTGAGTCAGATATCGGGCAATTACGCCGAGATTCACAGCTGCATACCCTCAGGGCATTATTGCTGACAATGTTGCAAGTATTACCGGGCACACTTTTTGTGGTCAGTTTCGGTATGCTGTTTATTTTCAGTAATTTAAGTAGTCCTGCAATTATCTGGCATTTAACACTGCGTTTTGCTTTGGCTTATCAGGCCTTTGGCATGTTGGCCCGCGTGTTACAGCCGGGCGGGATTGCGGAAACGCATTTCAATCGCCAAGAGTCTGATATTAATCACCTGCGCCGCTCATTGCACTATATTGCTCTGGCAGTTGTGCCGTTGATTTTAGTCTCTACGGTTGGGGAACTTGAGCCTTCTAGTTTGGCTGATGATGCTATCGGGCAAGTGATCACCATCTCTATGCTGATTGTGATGGTATTCCTGATTTACCCGATCTCTCGCTCCCGTATTGATGAAAACGGAAACAGTCTGCTGCGCTTGTTTGTGATGTTTGCCATCATGCTTGCACCGGTAGCGCTGATCGCCTTAGTCGTGCTGGGTTACTACTACACCTCATTGAAACTCACCGCCAAGTTAATTGATAGTTTCTATCTGGTGATGCTCTGGTGGGTTGTGCATGAAACTGCTCTGCGTGGTTTGGCAGTAGCAGCACGCCGTTTAGCGTATCGCCGTGCCATGGCTCGCCGTCAGCAAAAAGCACACGAAAATGCCGAAGGTGGTGAGATTATTGATGAACAACCTATGGCGCTGGAGCAAATTAACCAGCAGTCATTACGTTTATCTAACATGGTGTTATTCCTCATCTTCTTGGGCGCATTTTACTGGCTCTGGTCTGATTTAGTCACCGTTATCTCATACCTTGACAGTGTGACTCTGTGGATTAACACCAATGCGACTGACGGTATTACACATGCGGTAACCCTGCGTGATCTTCTGATGGCCATTGTATTTGCCGTGGTAGCGTATGTGCTTACGCGCAACTTACCGGGTTTGCTTGAAGTACTGGTGCTGTCAAAATTGCAGTTGGGGCAGGGGGCATCGTACGCGATTACAACCATGCTCTCGTATGTGATTACCGCACTGGGGATCATGCTGTCACTGTCAGCAATCGGTATGTCGTGGGATAAATTGCAGTGGATAGCAACGGGTTTATCGGTTGGTTTGGGTTTTGGCTTGCAAGAGATCTTTGCGAACTTTGTGGCTGGCCTGATTTTGCTGTTTGAGCGTCCAATTCGTATTGGCGATACGATCACCATCGGTAATTTTACCGGTACGGTGAGTAAAATTCGTATTCGAGCCACTACAGTGACCGATTTTGACCGGAAAGAGGTCATCATCCCGAATAAAAACTTCGTGGTTGAGCGGTTACAAAACTGGTCATTGACCGATACGGTAACGCGAGTACTCATTCGGGTGGGGGTTGCGTATGGCTCTGATTTGGAGTTAACACGTAAACTGCTGCTGCAAGCGGCACATGAAAATGCGCGAGTGATGAAAGATCCTGAGCCATTGGTCTTCTTCTTAACCTTTGGTGCCAGTACGCTGGATCATGAATTGCGGGTATATGTGCGTGAATTGCGTGATCGCAGCTTTACCGTTGATGAGCTTAATCGCCGGATTGATCACCTGTTCCGCGAGAACAACATTGAGATTGCATTCAACCAGATGGATATTTACGT
>NZ_JBOFRH010000211.1:0-1476 GCF_051650925.1 Plesiomonas sp. | reverse complement strand
CTAGCAATAACAGAGGATATAACGCTATTAATGCTCAACACATAAAATAAAAAAAAGAGTACAGGGTTACCCTGTACTCTTTATAGCGTTATAGGTTAGTTGTACAAATTAAAACACCCGTTTTCGGATAGGTATCATAATAATGATATTTACCACCGGGATAATAAGGATCATTAACCGTATAATTTCTTAATACCGCAATTTGATTTAACCCATCATTTTTATACTCTGTCCATGGCACAATATTTTCTGCACCAACGGTATAAGAGCCAAAAGCACCCCACTCAGGCAACAAACCGGTACGTGCACTGCGCTCAGCAGATTTGTGCAGTGTAATTCTAGCCCCATGTGGACTTCCTGGGTAAAACGTATCTTCACCTGCCTGACGAAGATCCTCAGGCTTATAAATTTCATTTAAACGTGACATCCGCACGGCATCATAACCTGCACCTTCGGCCTGACACTGAGAGGCAACCTCTTCCGGTGTACTGGCGGTGCCTTTGTCAATAAACCAGTCTTGCAGGTTGATTTGATACGTTTGCGTACCGATTGCCCCACTGTTTTTCGGGATTGCGGTAATGGTAATAGTACTTTCACCCTCAACGGCTTTTCCGGTAAAGGTCACAACGCCTTTATCATCAACATTGACCCACGTTTGTCCGCTACTCACTGCCCAGTTGTAGTAGCCATTGTAGGCGGTTGAGGGGGTATTAATCCCTTTGCTGCGAATTTCAAATGTTGCGCCGTTATAGGCGGTACTTGGAAAACCCTCAGCCAAGCCAAACGCATGTGGGTGCTGTGGGGTGTTCACATCCACCCAAGTTGGGTCGAACACTTTGCCATCTGGGTTTACCTGTTCGATACCGTTATTAGCACCGGTGCTATCACTTCGAATCGTGTCTGTCTCGTCACTCTGCGCACCCAGCCCATTTTCTGCACGGATACTCAGTTCAATGACCTGACCAACGTCAGAGGCACTTAAGGTTGGGCTCTCTACGCGGCCAGATGTGCTAATGACTTGACGCTGACTCAGCGCCTCGGTTTTACCGGCATGCCCCCACTGATATTGAGAGCGATCAGTCGGTTCACCCATTTTAGGATCAAATCGGTAGGTAGCCGTCAGGCGGTTACCGATATTTAGCATGCCTTCCAGCGCCAGATCTTCAATCTCCGGTTTAATCTCAGGGGCATACTGCTGTGTGGTATCGATGGTTAATACATTACCTTCAACACCCTGACCGTTTTTAGCTTTTACTGAGACTTCAAGCACTTGACCAACATCACCAGCAGTCACTGTATAGGGTGGAACTGTACCGCTGGTGCTGATTTCAGTGGCATTGTCCAGCGCTGCGGTTTTGCCTTGATGCCCCCATTGGTGCAGTGATTTATCAACCGGATCGCCGTTATGTGGCTGCCATTCATAGCTTGCGGTTATAGGGCTACCCAGTTCGACTACGCCATTGATCCGCAGATTGC
>NZ_JBOFRH010000210.1:0-1071 GCF_051650925.1 Plesiomonas sp. | reverse complement strand
CCTTGGGGTTTGCGCCTCATGGCACCATCGCATTGTATGGCTCGGAAAATAATCTCTATCTGCGTACACTGCAGCCGCGCTAACACGCGCCTCGCACATAACATGATTAGGGACACGTGCAATGAAGATAGAAATCGGCACCTTAGATGATGTTCTGCAGGTCGATGCGGGGATCCCCGAATTTGATGGCTGGACAACGCGTGCACTACTAGAAGAACGTTTGGCTGGTAAGCCGACGCTGATCTTAATTGCGCGAGCAGAAGGAAGAGCGGTTGCCTACAAACTGGGCTATGCGATTTCCGAGCGTGAGTTTTACAGTTGGCTAGGCGGTGTCTTGCCAGAATATCGCCGCAAGGGGATCGCCAGTGAGCTGCGTAAAGCGCAAGAAATGTGGGCGCGCGAGCAGGGGTATCACTGCGTGAAGGTGAAATCGATGAATCGTTATCCGGCGATGCTGCAGTTACTGATTGCCAGCGGCTACCACATTGTCGGCTACGAAGAAAATGCGTTAGTGCCAGAATGTGGGGAAGGAAAAATCCTGTTTCAGCGCATGCTGTAAGCATGCTAAGTGCTGCTATAGTTTATTGAACCATTCTAAATTTAATTTAAATAAATCAACATAATACATGAGTTTATACACGGGATTTGTTCATGAAAGTATTGGGTCGGACTTTTTTTCGCGCCGTTGCGGTAGTGATTTCTTGCTGGTCATTCGTGGGTTTAGCGCAGAGCTCATTGGTTAAGGCGCAGGATACTGCGGCGTTATCCGCGCAAGTGAAATCGGTGGAGCAGACATTAGGTGCACGTGTGGGGGTATCTGTATTTATCCCCAGTCAAGGCGTGGTATGGAATTACCACGGCGATCAGCGTTTCCCGATGATGAGTACGTTTAAAACGTTGGCTTGCGCTAAAGTGCTGTCGGATGTTGATGCGGGCAAATTGGCATTGAACGATACCGTTAAGGTTCGCAGTGAAGATCTCATGGAGTATTCACCGGTATTGCGTCCACTGGCAGGTACGGATATCACCTTACAAGCGGCGTGTCAGGCAACCATGGAAACCAGTGATAAT
>NZ_JBOFRH010000209.1:0-1038 GCF_051650925.1 Plesiomonas sp. | reverse complement strand
TATGAAACATATGGTTACATTATTTTACTTGCTGAATCATCACCTTGAAAGTAAATATAAATTCACTTAATGAGGTTAATTATTCATTTAAGTGTTTTTGAAATAACACCTTGAGATACACAAACAGAGGACAACGTGATGACGATAAAGATGATTGCAAGTATGACTACACTGGTAATGGCCACATTGCTACCGACAGCTGTAAATGCCGCAGACAGTAAGCCTAAAAATGTGCAATACAGCTGTGGCGTCTTTAACCCGAGTGCAGTTAATGCTACCTATGAGTATGATGACGCAGCACAGGTGACTCAAGTGACATTACAGTATGCTGATCAGCAATGGATATTGCCAGTAAGCCAAAATCAGCCTAAAAAAATCGTGTTTAGTAATACTGAGCATCAATGGACAGTCATTAAACCACACCCGACCGCGCAAAATGCGCCAATGAACAGTGGTGAATTAGCAGAGATAATACCTCATGCGGCAAAAGGGCGGGTATTTGCAGTAGCACAAAAGATAGAAACAAACTGTTTTACCGAAGTGTTATGAGTTATTTATTATGATAGTGCGTAGCGGCACGCTTGCCTGCTCTGTAATAAACGCAAGCGTGCCTGAGCTAGATTACATTAAACGGTTATTTTAGGACTATTTAGCTTCTGATTTTCCATCAAACCGCGTCGTCCATGTCTGCAAAATACCATCCCGCTCACGTGCCGCCCAATCAAAATCATTTTCAATCATCTGAGCACTAATATCAGCAGGGTAAGACGTATGTGGAGTTGCGATACCTGGAATTGCTACCACGGCAAAAGATTGAGCATAAATCTGATTAGCTTCGGTACTGGCCGCAAAATTTAACAGCTTTTGTGCTGCATCAAGCTTACTTGTACCTTTGATAATCGCTGCCGCTTCCATATCCCACCCAGAGCCCTCTTGTGGGAAGATCACCTCTATCGGAGCACCTTTAGCTTTTAAACTGGCCGCCGGAAAATCAAATGAGATCCCGATAACGGCTTCGCCGCTCGCGGCTAATTTACA
>NZ_JBOFRH010000208.1:0-1324 GCF_051650925.1 Plesiomonas sp. | reverse complement strand
CAATCCCTGATATATTTCCATTACCATCTGTGCCAATTATTGTGAATGACACGTGATCTGGACTGGCGATGAATGAATGTGGCCATGGTGTAGATGCTATAAAGTTCTGACTAATGCCTGTAGGTAGCACCGTTATCTGACAAAAGTTTACAAGCGTACCATCGGCATACTTGATATACCGACCGTTACCATTTGTTCCTGTTTGAATAATAGCCCCTGTTGGAACCCCGCCGATTTGGGAAACATCACCTACAATGCTATTACTTCCATACTGCTTTACCCATCCAACGAT
This sequence comes from Plesiomonas sp., assembly GCF_051650925.1. Classification (NCBI taxonomy): domain Bacteria; kingdom Pseudomonadati; phylum Pseudomonadota; class Gammaproteobacteria; order Enterobacterales; family Enterobacteriaceae; genus Plesiomonas; species Plesiomonas sp. The sequence goes on along the minus strand of NZ_JBOFRH010000208.1, from coordinate 1,032 downwards.
CTTGTCTGGATAAATAGCTAGTGAATGGCAGATACCATCTAAGCCAATGGCAAATACACAACGGTAATTAGCACTATGCTCAATAACGAGCATATCGCCACCAATCCAGCCTCTTGGCGCATTCAAAACAGCCCCACCAACCCGAAGTAACTTCGTCTTTGTATTTCGCAGATAGACGATCAGATCCTGACCATCAGGTACGAGCTGAGCGCTTGAGTCTATTTTTGCATCAAGAGCAGCCGCTAGACCTGACACCCCATTAATCGTATGCGCACCAGATTTCTCTGAGTGTTGGGTAATAGCAGCAACTGTATTCCCTGCCGGCTCAGCTCCAATCTTTTCCGGCGTTAAGGTCACTGCGCCCTTTTCACCCTGAACGCTAGTGACAGACTCGGTGTTATCAATTTTGTAGTAGCTACCACTCCCCGCTACCGTGTAGATAAGCGTGTCGCCCACACCATAATCAACACCACCGACTGTGCCACCTTTCGTAACCTTCCAGAAGGTTGGCCGCGCTGCACCACTTACCTGCACCGGTTGCGGATATACACCAGTAGATAAGTCAGCGGCACCACCATCAATCAATGCACCTGCGGTTGCTTGCGCCGCTTCTTGCGCTTGGCGAGCATATTCCGCAGCGGCTGCATCATGCTCAGCGGCTAATGCGGCTTTCTGTGTCGCGGTATCTGCTGCGGCTTGTGCCATGCTAGTTTTAGCCACAACCTCATCGCGCATCAGGGTAACAGCCTGTGTATTGGCAGCCACTGCCTGCGCATTCTCTGATACTTGCTGCGTCTTAGTGGTTACCGTTTGTGCATTTTGAGCCACCTGTTCGGTGTTGAGTTGAACAGCAGCGGCATTGTTAGCCACTAAGGCCGTATTGTTTGCAACCCGTAGGGCCTTATCTCTGACATCGGCAGCATCTTCCACAATGCTATCTTGCGCTGCTTTAGCAGCATTAGCCGAAGCTGCAGCCTCCTGTGCTTTAGTCTGAGTGGCCTGCCGGTCCTTTCCCGTAGCTAGAGCATCTTT
>NZ_JBOFRH010000207.1:0-1409 GCF_051650925.1 Plesiomonas sp. | reverse complement strand
ATATAAGCTTGCTGTTTACGTATTAAGCAGCATTGATGTGGCGGCTTATTTAGCCTTTGTGTGGACCGTCAATCACCGAGCCGCGAGCGACCAGCTCAGGATGCAGTTCAATCACTTGTCCACCTTCACGCTTATTGATAATGCGGTCAATCAGCATATCAAACGCCATCGCGCCCAGACGCGCTTTTGGCTGGTGAATCGTAGTCAATGGTGGCGAGAAGAAACGCGCATCACGAATGTTGTCATACCCGATGATCGAGATATCCTGCGGAATACGCAGACCTTGCTCACCGGCAGCGCAAATTGCGCCCATGGCCATGGTATCGTTAAAACAGAATACCGCGGTTGGATGCTGTGCATTTTGCAGAATATGGCTCATCGCTATATGGCCGGATTCTGGTTCAAAGTTACCTTCTGCAACCCACTCATCACGCACACTCAAACCCGCATCGTTCATGGCTTTTAAGAAGCCATCATAGCGCGTTTTGGTGGTGGTTTTGTTCATCTGACCAGTGATCACACCGATATCACGGTGACCGCGATCGATCAGGTATTTGGTTGCCAGATAGCCGCCATCGAAGCTGTTATCCTGAATGCGATCAGTATAAGCGCTGTCAGTTGGGCCCCAATCCATCACCACCATCGGGATAGTGCGATAGTTTTCCAGCAGTTCCAGCAGCTGAGAGTTGTACTCAGAGCACATTACCAGCAAGCCATCGACACGTTTTTGTGCCAGCATCGCCAGATAAGCACGCTGTTTTTCCACGTTATTCTGTGAGTTACACAGGAACAGGGTATAGCCCTTACGGTAGCAGTGCTCCTCCACCGATTGCACAATTTCGGCAAAATAGGGGGTGTCACTGGTAGTCACAATCATACCGATAGACTTGGTATGATTAACTTTTAGGCTTCGGGCAACCGCACTGGGTGAATAATGCAGCTCTTTTACCGCTTCCCATACACGGTTTCGTGTTTCTTCCGCCACAAAACGTGTTTTATTAATCACGTGCGATACGGTGGTGGTAGAAACATCCGCAAGCTTGGCGACATCTTTGATCGTTGCCATGAATAAAAGAAACTCCTGATTGAGCGAGCATCAAGACACGGGCAGAGGTGAACCGTTGTCTGTCTTCGTTGTTGGTGTAATTATCAATTATGATAACGAAAGCGTTTGCTGTTTTATCGCATACCGTTGCTGATTTGCGCAACAATAAATGCTGATTTAGCCAACCACTGCACAGAACGTTGCCCGATGTCGAACATCCAAAAGATCATTTTCTCTTAGAATGATCTATTCTGGAAGCGGAAAAGAGAAAATTTGTGTGATTTTTATCTATGTGATGCGAAAAACCGCTATTTGCATGCATGTCGATGCATGTTTCTAGCGGTTCAGGAGGGTTTTATTCAGC
>NZ_JBOFRH010000206.1:0-2847 GCF_051650925.1 Plesiomonas sp. | reverse complement strand
TTCACGGATGGATCGCAATCAACATCGCGTCAGAAGCTGCGGATTACTCACGGATGGATCGCAGTTAACATCGCGTCAGAAGGTGCGGATTGCTCACGGATGGATCGCAATCAACATCGCGTCAGAAGGTGCGGATTACTTACGGATGGATCGCAATCAAGATTGCATCAGAAGCTGAGGATATTTACCTGTAAATCGTTATTAAATAGGCCGATGAAGATTATAAGCACAGACCGGGAAGCATCACGATGATGGTTATACGCTAAAAAGTGTTGGGAACGGTAGGAAAAGTGCGCATCCATTGTTACGGCCGGTTTTTTATCATATAGCAAATAACTTTGAGCAACATCACACTTGAATGAAAGACATCCAAGAATATTCCGCACAAATTAAAAGATAAATTAGCATATTATCAATAAGTTAACTTATAACCCCTCTTTTCTCTCATTTTTCACCGATCCATTTATGGATACTCACGGTTTCTTTTGCGTTTCTTTACATCATATCAAATACATCTGCTCAGGCGGTTATTTACCGTATTTTGCGTAATTTTTATGACACGCAGCTATAAAAAAGTGATGTTGCAATGAAAAATGATGATTTTTCAATTAATCTATTGCAGATTCACTTTTCTATTGTAATGATAGCGATGTCATTTAAAGGAGCTAATGATGGATGCAATAGAGTCTAAATTACTGCGTTTAGAGCAAAACGGGGCCAAGTACCGTGTGGCATGCCGCAAATCGGCCGCTTTTGTTGATGAACAGACCCACAATGGTAAGCCGTTTCGCACTTATACCCAAAATGAAGCTGCAAAAGCACTGGGTATTAACAACCGACAGCTGGTTAAATTGTGTGAACAACATGGGCTAGATGTTCCTATGGTGGGATGTCGCTGGTCTTTACCTCTGCCCGATCTATTCCGTCTGCGTCAATCTATTGGCCATCAAGTCAAGCCCTCTGCTTCTCGGATGATTGTTACCTCGGTGCTCAATATCAAAGGGGGGGTTGGAAAAACCACAACCGCAATGACATTGGCAACCGGTCTTGCTATCGAATCAAAGCGCCAATATCGTATTTTGGTGGTTGATGCAGATGGTCAGACTAATATGTGTACTGGCTATATGGCCCCACAAATCAGTGATGAAGATGTTGTTTTATCAGAGTTGCTGATTGATGCGGGTAATGTTGCTATGTCTGAACAGACATTGACCGAGCAAGTGCTCTCATCGATTAAAAAGACAAATATTCCAAATTTAGATCTTTTACCCGGCGGAATTGCCGATAAACTCTTTGAGGCATGGGTACAGCGTGGATTAGCCGATGCGCGGATTAACTCACCGTATGCACTATTATCACGTGTGCTAACAACCATCTCTGATCACTATGATGTGGTGATTATCGATACCTCTCCAGCACTTAATTTCTTACTTTACAACGTATTAGCAGCATCTGACGTATTGATTGTACCCGTAAAACCCGATCACAATGATACTGATGCTACCGGTGATTTTCTCTCTATTCTGCCACAGATAAAAGCGGCCATTGAAGTGCATTGCCCGCTGCATTGGTCAGAGATCAAATTGATCATGACAGATCTTGATAAACGATCTGTACCAAACCAGCAAAAAGCCGCTATTTTGCGTGAGCTATTTGGGCAAGACCTCATGTTAGGCCAGATCCCCCATTCTGAGGCGATTAAACATTGCTCTAGTTTGATGTCATCAATTTATGAATTAAGCCCGAGTGAGTATCCCGGAGGGCGCACATCGTTAATTAATGCACAAGCTGAATGTTTGCAGGCTGTTTTTGAGTTCGAAGAGATTTTACAAAATATCTGGCGGAATGAAGTAGAGGTTAATCATGGCTAAAAGTTCACGGGTACGCCCTTCTTTTGATTTAGCATCGTTTGCAACCAATACTGTGCCGGTTGCAACCGAATCTCCGCTTGAAGTTTTAGAAAAAAAACTGAATGCATTAACGGAAGATAATCGCCGGCTGTTGCAGCAGCAAGATGAGGATTTTACCTATTTGCATTTAAAAGATGGTTCTCAAATGCAGTTTATACTGCAAAAGATCGCTGCGGCAGATATCGAGACATTAACTATAGTTCCGGCAATTAATGGCCGAGATCAAGCTTTGTTAACGCGTGAAGCAGTACGCGATATATCACAGTCTTTGTCTGTTTCCGGGCAATTTTACCCTGCAATTGGTAATCTCAATGCTCAAGGTCAGATTGAGGTTTTAGCCGGTTCCCGCCGTCGTCAGGCATGCATTTATAGTGACCATGATTTCACTATTTTAGTCCCGGTTTCAGCCATCTCATTATCGGATGCTCAATTTATTGCAGAAGCAACCAATGCGCAAAAAGAGCTTTCCGTGGTTGAATTGGCGCAAAAATGGCAATTAATGTTAGATAGCGGTGAGTTTTCCGATCAGAAAGCACTGGCTGCCGCGTTAGGTCGTTCACCTGCAACGGTAACCCGAATATTAAAAGCTGCGCGAATTCCGCGATTGTGGCTACTGCAAATTCCTGATGTTCATGCACTCTCTTATGCACAAATTGCTTCACTTGTGGGAGCGGCTGAAACATTGAATGCGGAATCTGTCGAGTTGATCTCTTTGGAATTGGCTGATGTTCGAAAAATTCAGCAATTTGGCCACGCATCGAATGAAGAGCTGGTTACTGAAGTGGTTACACAAGCAAGTAAAGCCGCTAAAAAGCTAAAAGAGCCAGCACAGAAAGATCATTTACGTAAACAGAAAGAGACCTTGTTTCAGCAAGGTTCGAGCTCTTTAGTTTCTACGGTAGTGTTTGGTGATAACTACCGGCGCAAAGTGCAGGTA
>NZ_JBOFRH010000205.1:0-1959 GCF_051650925.1 Plesiomonas sp. | reverse complement strand
GCCCTGTCATATTGTGATACATCTCGATATGTTCTGTCTGAAGAAACTTATTTTGTGATTAAGTTCATGAAAATGGGTGCTTATCCGAATCTTTCTACTGACATCCGGTCTTAAATAGGTCAGCGTCAGAGGGATCTGTCAGATCTTTGTGCTGCCGTATAGGTTGACTGACTTTGCCTGTGCGGTTAAGGTGCATCGCGTTGGGTTTATAGCGTTTCCTTATAATTAACCGGATAGTAATCACTTAAATTATGCAAGATCTTGAGCAAGGGATTGATCACAGTCGTCGTAAGTGGCTTGCTTTAGGTGGCGTAGTACTCGGTTGTGCGCTGCTTCCCGGGCAAGCTTTGGCCTCATTATCTACGTCCAAACCAAAGATCCTGACATTGAATAACATCAATACTGGGGAAAAGGTTCGGGCCGAGTTTTTTGATGGTAAAAACTACGTCTCGGAAGAGTTGTCACGCCTGAATTTTTTGTTGCGTGATTACCGAGCCAATCAGGTTACCAAGATTGATAAACGATTGTTTGATCAACTATACCGCATTCAACTGATGGTCGGCGCACGTGGGGAAATCCAACTGATTTCTGGCTACCGTTCACCGAAAACCAATAAAAATCTGCGCAAGCATTCTCGGGGTGTGGCTAAGCATAGCTATCATACTCTGGCACGTGCCGTGGATTTTCGCATTGAAGGCGCATCATTGAGTAATGTCCGCAAAGCGGCCATGAAAATGAAAGCCGGCGGTGTGGGCTACTATCCAAAAAGCAATTTTGTGCATGTGGATACCGGCCCTGTACGCGCATGGTAAATCTGCTTGCAGCATAATGACAAAGCCCGAACTGAGTTTCGGGCTTTGTGCTATTTAACTCTACTGGATGGTGCTGATTGCTGCGCCAGAGGCTTGTGTGTGACAGGCTATGATTGAGCCGGTTGAGTGTTTAGGCTCGTGTTTTGTGTCTTCGCATCATCCTGTGGCGCTTCCTGAGAGGACGCTTTCAAATGTGGCGTGATGTAGCGAGCGCGTTTTTTCTCTTTCAGCTTGCTGGTATCAACCAGTACTAAGCCATCAATACAGTCAGCAAAGTCGGGATCAGTACCAAAATCCAAGAATTGCACGCCACCAGGTTCGCACAGTTCACTGTACTGTTTGTACAAGGTCGGGATCTGCACGCCAAAATGGTGCATCAGCGATTTAAGGGTCGTGAGATCTTTAAGGTAGTCCGAGCCACAAAACTGTTGCTGTAGTTCTTTTTGCAGTTCGTTCGTCAGCTGATAAGGGCGACGTGAGCGGGCAATGCTCTGGTGAGCGGCAAAATAGGTTTGATAGAAGTAAACTAGCAGGTTTTTCGCTTCCGGCGGTAAACCGTTACTGATACTGACCGGCCCGAACAGATAACGAAAATGCGGATTGCGCGCTAAAAATGCCCCGATGCCTAGCCACAGATAATCTAAGCTGCGTAAACCCCAGTAGCGCGGCTGCACGAAGCTGCGCCCCAACTCCAGCCCTTGCTGCAAGATAGGCGTCATCCCTTCATCGTATTGGAAAAGCGAGTGGGTATAGATACCGTCTAAGCCTTTTTCGCGTAAGGTGGTGGCGGTATCGCACAATCGGTAGGCACCGACAATCTCCAGATCCTGATCATCCCACAGCACAATGTGGACATAGTGGCGATCATAGCCATCGATGTCATACCGTTGCCCTGAGCCTTCACCTACAGCGCGAAACGCCACTTCGCGCAAGCGACCGATTTCGCGCATGATGGCGGAGTTTTCGCTGTAGCGATACAGGTAGATTTTCTTGTCATCACTGCTGGTTCCGAGCAAATCACACTCTTGGATCTCTTTACGCAGCGTCACGCGATTTTCTGGATGGGCAATCGGGATCTCTGTGGGTAACACGCCTGCTTTATTGGAGCCGAGCTGATACAGGTGTTTGCGAAACAGTTTGATCCGCG
>NZ_JBOFRH010000204.1:0-1206 GCF_051650925.1 Plesiomonas sp. | reverse complement strand
TCAGTGTTCCAAAACTCGTCAAAATTGAGATCACTGCGCTTATCGCAAAGATTTTTGAATGACCCCATGTAGCCGATAGGTGCATCAAGCCAGACATAGAAGTACTTGCCCGGAGCGTCAGGGATCTCAAAACCAAAGTAAGGTGCATCGCGGGTGATATCCCACTGTTGCAGGCCTGACTCAAACCACTCCTGCATTTTATTGGCCACTTCATCTTGCAGTGTACCAGAGCGGATCCACGCCTTTAACATGCCTTCAAAAGAGGGCAGATCAAAGAAAAAGTGCTCAGTCTCTTTCATGACTGGTGTTGCACCTGATACTGCAGACTGTGGATTAATCAGCTCAGTTGGGCTGTAAGTTGCACCACACACTTCACAGTTATCACCGTACTGATCTTCTGCTTTGCATTTTGGGCACGTTCCTTTCACGAAACGGTCAGGCAAAAACATACTTTTTTCGGGATCAAAAAGCTGAGAAATTGTCCGCGTTTTGATAAAACCATTCTCTTTCAATCGGCCATAAATCATGCCCGCTAACTCACGGTTTTCATCACTGTGAGTTGAATGGTAGTTATCAAAACTGATATTAAAACCGGCGAAATCTTGTTGATGCTCACGGCTGACATCAGCAATCATCTGCTCTGGTGCGATACCCATTTGCTGCGCTTTGAGCATAATAGGCGTACCGTGTGCATCATCGGCGCACACAAAATAGGCTTCGTTCCCGCGCATACGCTGAAAACGTACCCAGATATCGGCCTGAATATGCTCAAGCATATGGCCAAGGTGGATAGAGCCGTTCGCATACGGCAGGGCACAGGTGACCAGAAGTTTTCTTGCTGAAATAGCCTTAGCATCTAGAGACATAATGATAGTTCTACTGTTTTAGTATCAGATTTACGAATCCCGTGATGTTACCGCATCATTCTGTTTGTCGCTACCCACAGCCTGTAATCAATGGGGTTGATTTACGAGTCAAATTCCCCCAACCTTGAGTGATACAGAGCAGCACTTCCATAACAAAAGGAGTAGTCGGAGTGAGCCTTAAGTCTCTTTTCGGCGTTGAGTCGGATATCAGCGCTAAAATAGTGCCGATTTTAGATACATTTACCCATACAACCTTATTGCAACCTTTAAGCCAGTTGCAGGCACTAAAACAAGCCAGTATCAAGCGTGATGAACTCACATTACGGCTTAGTATGCCTTT
>NZ_JBOFRH010000203.1:0-14637 GCF_051650925.1 Plesiomonas sp. | reverse complement strand
TGTGCCTTGATTGCTCAGTGCTTGTTGAAGATTTTGCTTTCCCCAGACCCAGCCAACAAACAGGCACAGTAAGATCCCGCCGGCTGGCATCAGCACTTTTGAGCTTAGTTCATCAAACAGATCAAACATGTTGAGGCCGGCAATTTTAAAGTCAGCCAGTACGCTGTTTGATAGCGCGCAGGTTGAGCCGATCAGGGCCAGCAGCAATACGTTAATGATGACCGATTTAACGCGGCTGATTTTGAAACGTTCACTGAGTACTGAAACCGGAACTTCCAAAATGGAGAGCATTGCACCGGTGGCAGCAATAGCGGAAAGAACGAAAAAGACCACCATCAGTAAATGGCCAAATGGCATTTGCGAGAAGACCGCCGGAATGGTGATAAACAGCAGAGCTGGCCCGGCAGACGGGGTAAATCCAAAGCTAAATACGGCGGGGAAAATGGCAATACCGGCCAGCATAGAGACAAACAGATCGGCAGCCATCACGCGCACAGCGGTGGTTGGAATGTTCTGATCATCACGGAAATAGCTGCCGTAAGTCAACATAGTGCCCATGCCGATAGAGAGCTTGAAAAAAGCCAACCCCATGGCGGTCAGGATGACGGCGCTGTCTATTTTGGAGAAGTCGGGTTTGAACAGGAAACTCAGCCCCTCTGCCGCGCCCGGCAGAGTTAGGCTGCGCAGGCCAATCAAAATCAGCAGCACAAACAGCACCGGCATCAGCTTTTTGGTGACCGCTTCAATACCTTTTGATACCCCGATAATCAGTACGCCGCCGATCATTGCCAGTACCAGCCACTGCCAGAGCAGAGATTGCCACGGGTTGCTGATCAGTGCGGCAAAGGCTTGACCGGTCGTTTCAGGATCACTTGATAGCAGTGAGCCATCAAGGGATTTAAAGATATACGCAAATACCCACGCCGACACTTCCGAGTAAAAACCCATAATCAAAAACGCACAGGTCACACCGAACAGGCCAATCAGCCACCAAGGAAAACCGCGTGGCGCAAGGCTAGTAAAGGTGGTGATGGCATCGGCTTTGGCTTTTCGCCCAAGCGTGAGCTCGGCGATCATCACCGGCAAGCCAATCAACAACGTGGCCAGCAGATAGACCAGTAAAAAACCCGCGCCACCATTGGCACCGGTTAGATAGGGAAATTTCCAGATATTGCCTAACCCCACGGCAGAGCCGAGAGTGGCGGCAATAACGCCAAAGCTGCTGGTAAAGCCATCGCGTTTTTTCAAAGTTGGAGTCTCAGTACGCATAGATCAGAACATTCCTGTTATTGGTTCGTTATGGGTATGTCGGTGTGGTTATTGGCCATGCTGCTTTTTGTCACCGAAGTGCGTGAAAAGATTGTTCCACTCTCTAGATTGATCGCCAAGCGGTTTCTGTGTTTATCAAATTTATCGGTGTATTGCCCTATATTGTTGTCTATGTATGGGGGAAAACAGGGTGTATTTGTCTGAATAAATAAAAGATACATCACATAAAAAAGGTAATTTGTTGTATCGTATTCCTTTATGTTTAGCATGTATCACAAATAACACACGTATTGTTCGTTACAGTACAGAGTATCTGTGTGAGATCAGGGTATTCGATATCAGCATGTTATTTTTGTATACATGCCTGTGCATTACCTTATTGATTATCTTATTCATTACCCTATTTATTTATCCGATTCAGTAAAAAGGAGCAACTGCATGGCAAAGTCAGATGTATTCCACCTTGGTTTGACCAAAAGTGATTTAAAAGGCGCAACTCTGGCCATTATTCCGGGCGACCCTGAGCGGGTAAAAAAAATTGCCGAGCTGATGGCAAATCCGGTGCATTTGGCCAGCCACCGTGAGTTTACCTCATGGTTAGGTGAGCTTGACGGTAAGCCGGTGGTGGTGTGTTCAACCGGTATCGGTGGTCCATCAACCTCAATTGCAGTTGAAGAGTTGGCTCAACTGGGTGTGAATACCTTTTTACGCGTAGGTACAACTGGCGCAATTCAGCCACACATTGCGGTGGGTGATGTGTTGGTGACCACAGGTTCAGTTCGTCTTGACGGTGCAAGCCTACATTTTGCGCCAATGGAGTTCCCTGCAGTGGCTGACTTTGAGTGCACCACCGCACTGGTCGCGGCGGCAAAAGCACGCGGCGCAAAAACTCACATCGGGGTGACCGCTTCTTCTGATACTTTCTATCCAGGGCAGGAGCGCTATGACACTGTTTCAGGCCGTGTTGTCAGCCGTTTCCAAGGCTCAATGAAAGAGTGGCAGGCCATGGGTGTCATGAACTATGAAATGGAATCGGCCACTTTGCTGACCATGTGTGCAAGTCAGGGCTGGCGCGCCGGTATGGTTGCGGGTGTGATTGTGAACCGTACCCAGCAAGAGATCCCGAATGCCGAGACCATGAAAGCGACTGAAAGTGATGCAGTAGGTATTGTGGTCGAAGCGGCGCGTTTGCTGCTGGCATAATTGCCGAGACACTTTCGTATCCGCATAATTGAAGAGCGCGATCCTATGGGGTCGCGTTTTTTTATGGGAAAACATGGCGTTGGGAAACAGCTAAAACCGATTTGGGGGATGCAGAGCAAAGACACAGCAACGATCAAGAATAAGAAGACAATGGCGGGAAGGTGAAACGAAGAAAATTGCGTTGAAAAAGTGTACTGTTCACCCTCTGCGGGTTATGTACTCGGTTTTACCGCCACAACTCTTTATAATGCCGGTAGCCGCGCCTGAAAGGATCTCCGATGAAATATAAAGATTTACGTGAATTTATAGCGCTTCTTGAGCAACAGGGGTTGTTGATTCGGATAACCCAGCCGGTATCACCGGATCTGGAGATGACCGAAATTGCCGACCGGACATTGCGCGCCGGAGGCCCTGCATTGCTGTTTGAAAACCCAATCGGTTATACCATGCCGGTACTGTGCAACTTATTCGGCACACCACAACGGGTGGCATTGGGGATGGGGCAGGATGATGTGGCTGCCCTGCGGGATGTCGGCAAACTGCTGGCCTTTCTCAAAGAGCCTGAGCCGCCGAAAGGTTTTCGCGATCTGCTCGATAAAATGCCAAAATTTCGCCAAGTACTGAACATGCCAACCAAACGGTTATCGGGCGCACCTTGTCAGGAAGTGGTGTGGCAGGGTGATGAGGTTGACTTGACCCGTTTACCGATCATGCGCTGCTGGCCGGATGATGTTGCACCACTGGTGACGTGGGGGTTGACGGTCACCCGTGGCCCGCACCGTGAGCGGCAGAATTTAGGCATTTATCGGCAACAGCTGATCGGTAAAAACAAACTGATCATGCGCTGGTTATCACACCGTGGCGGCGCGCTCGATTTTCAGGAGTGGCAGCAGGCCCACCCAGGCGAACGTTTTCCGGTTGCCGTTGCGCTGGGCGCAGATCCGGCCACCATTTTAGCCGCAGTCACCCCGATCCCCGACTCCATCTCTGAATATGCATTTGCCGGACTACTGCGCGGAACCAAAACCGAGGTTGTCCGTTGCCTGTCGAGTGATTTGGATGTGCCGGCATCGGCCGAGATTGTGCTTGAGGGCTATATTGAGGCGGGTGAAGTTGCGCCTGAAGGCCCGTATGGTGATCACACCGGTTACTACAATGAAGTGGATAGCTTTCCGGTATTTACTGTGACAACCGTGACCCTGCGCCGCGACCCTATCTATCACTCAACCTATACTGGGCGCCCACCCGATGAGCCGGCCATCTTGGGCGTTGCGCTCAATGAGGTTTTTGTGCCGCTGCTGCAAAAGCAGTTCCCTGAAATTGTTGATTTTTACCTGCCACCGGAAGGGTGCTCCTACCGTATGGCTGTGGTGACAATGAAAAAGCAGTATCCGGGGCATGCAAAGCGCGTCATGATGGGAGTGTGGTCATTTTTACGCCAATTTATGTACACCAAATTTGTGATTGTGTGCGATGACGATGTGAACGCACGCGATTGGAACGATGTGATTTGGGCGATTACCACCCGTATGGATCCTGCCCGCGATACCTTGCTGATCGAGAACACGCCGATTGACTACCTTGACTTTGCCTCACCGGTTTCCGGTTTGGGTTCCAAGATGGGGATGGATGCCACCAATAAGTGGGCAGGGGAGACCGACCGTGAATGGGGGCGGCCGATTGTTAAAGATCCGGCCGTAGTTGCCCGCATTGATGAGATTTGGGATTCGCTGGCAATCCCGTTACCGAGTGGTCGTGTGCCGCGCGGTATATGATCTGCTGGCCACGTGCGGCGAATTGTTGCTTGCCGCAAACAGAGGCTCGGTTTACCGTGTGGTTATCGTCATTGATAAATAAAATATCGACAAACAGAATAAAATCAGGCCATCAAAATGGCTGAGGGAGAGTTATGACAACGTTGGGCAGTAACGTGACTTCGTGCAAAGTCACTTTGGTTGAACCGATGACGGAGACGGTCTATCGCGTACGTGTTGTGCCGGAAAATCCAGTCTCTTTTCTGGCCGGTCAGTATTTGATGGTGGTGATGGGTGAGCGTGATAAGCGCCCATTTTCGATCGCCTCGACACCGGATAATACCGATGAGCTTGAACTGCATATTGGCGCATCTGAGCACAACCCTTATGCGATGGCGGTGATGGATAAGATCAAAGCCGGTGAGCCACTGGTGATCGAAATGCCGTTTGGTGAGGCCGCGTATCAGCCTGACAGTGAGCGTCCGGTGATTTTGATTGCGGGTGGAACGGGGTTTTCGTATGTCCGTTCAATTTTGCTCGACTTGCTGCGTCAGCAGCCGCAGCGTCAGGTGCATCTGTACTGGGGCGGGCGTGAGTTACAGCATTTGTACGATCTCGATGAGCTGGATCAGCTGGCAGAACAGCACCCGAACGTGCAGGTGATCCCGGTGATTGAGCAGCCGCAGGCAGGCTGGGAAGGGCGCTGTGGTACGGTGCTGGCAGCGGTGATGCAGGACTTCTCATCACTGGCGGCACACGATATCTACATAGCTGGCCGTTTTGAAATGGCAAAAGTAGCACGCGACTTATTCTGTGAGCAGCGTGATGCTGATCCGGCGCGTTTGTTCGGTGATGCGTTTGCGTTTATCTGATGAGTGGTGATGGGCTTGCTGTAAAGGTGGGCTATTATTACATCAATTATACATCCGTCATCATAATGGCGTGCTTACTGTAATTTAATGTAATCGTGCGATATTAAGATCTTGGGCAAAAAAAACCGTCTTCAGTGTATCGTGAAGACGGTTTTTTTATGCACGCAGTTTAGCGCTATCAGAAAGGATTACTCTAAGGTAGCAAGACCTTTACGGCGCATTTCACCGGCATCTTGTGCCATACCGAGCTTATCCATGACGTTGGCCAGTAATGCATAATCACTGGCTACTGGTTCAGCGGCCAGCGCTTTTTTCAGCGAAGATTCTGCTTGCTGATACTCACCCTGTGCAACCTGAATATGGCCGAGGGTGCGGTTGATTAGCGCATCATCTGGCTGTTTTTTCAGCAGGTGCTGCAACACTTTTTCGACTGCCGCCGGATCGCTCGGGTGCAGTTTGCTGATAGTTTTCAGCAACTGTGGGTGTGCCTGCTTATGCAGCCCGTCGAGGATAACGGCTTGCGCGTGGTAGTGATCATCACACTCAATCAAATGACCCGCCAGCAGTGCCAGTGTATCGGGATTGGTACGACGCTTACGTGGCTGATTACGCAGCCAGCCCATCAACCCCTCGCTACCGTTCTCATGCATTGCTTTACTCATCAGGCCATTTTCAGCCTCAAGGGTAATTTGCGTCAGCTCATCTTCGCTGAACAGGTTGGATTTGGTCAGCTGTGGCAGCAGATCAAGCAGAGCGGCATAGGCACCGGCCTGTGAATAGGTTTGCTGCGCTAAACGCAAAACCTGCGGATGGCGTGGGGCGACCGCCAGCAGGTTATCGACACCGTGGCGGGCAGCATGGATCTCACCTTGTGCCAGTTGCAGACGCACGCGGGTGATGTCAACCGGCAGAGTATCGCTGCCGGCTAGCTCGGCGGCACGGTGCAGATACTGATTGCAGTTGAGGTTATCGCCACGCTGCTGCGCAGCTTCAGCAGCCATCAGCAGGTTAACGACCGGTTGATCGGCATGCTCGGCACTTTTTGCCATCAGGCGCTCGGCCTGCTGGTAATCGCCTTCAGTTAGCTTGAGCAGGCCGGCAATGGTCTGTTTACGGGCGCGATTACGTTTACGGCGGGCAAACCAGCCTTGTGTTGATGAACCAAAGCGCACTATGCGGCGTAATACGGTATCAAGGATAAACAGGGCGGCGAGCGTTAAGATCACTAAAATGATCATGCTCGTCAGGCTCATCTCAACCGTATAAGGGCCTGCAACAATCAGAACATAGCCCTGATGACCGGCAAATTGTGGCCCGATAATCAGGCCGCCGATAATAATGGCTAACAGTATAAATATCCGCGTCATAACGGCTCCCAGTTAGTTAAGTACCGGTGCAGCCGGTGCGGCAGCAGGGACACTGGTGGCAGGTGCTGCTGGAGTTTGGCCTACGGAAGGCTGAGCCAGCAGATTGCGTACGCGCGTTTGCAGAGCATCATCGATCAACGGCTGGCTCTTTAAGCTTTGCGGCAGATCGACATAAATAGACTCTTCACTCAGGCTGCCAATTTCATTTAAAAATGCCTGTGTGCTGCTGTCTTGCATATCAAAGTAGGAGCGCACCCACGTATCGACTTTTTCCAACGATTGCTTATACAGCTCGTTTTGATGGCGCGGAATGGCCATCGCTGCCATTTGCAGACGTTGGCGGATGTTTTCGCGCAAATAGTAGTCTTGGTTCGGGGCGAGCAGCGGTTCAACGGCACCGTCGCGGCGGCGAACGGTGATGAAGTCATCCACAAAGCTATCCCAGCTCTTGATCAGGTTAGATTTCCAATCACGAATCGAGTGGCTTAAACCCAGATCATCGGTAGCACCCTCTGCCGGCGGCAGTTGGGTATCGGCCAGTTTCAGGTTATCGACCTGATTGGCAAGGCTGGTGATGCTGAGAATTAACCCATCGGTATCGATTGTGGTGATGGCCGAGAGGGTGGAAATATCATCCGCCAGTGCCTGACGAATCGGCAGCAGGCTAGGATCATTCATCTGAGCCACACTCAGGTCGGCACTTTTGAGCAGTGCTCCGGCAGAGGTGATGTCTTGCTCCATCCACAGTTTGCGGCCGGCATTTTTGGCCAGATAGTCAGCTTCCGCCAGTAACCAGTCATTCGAGCGGCGGCCAGCCACTTCGGTCAGTTGACGCTGTAGGGTCTGGATCTGCTCTTCTTGTTCGGCTTGGGTCTGCTTGGCACGCGCAAGAGTTTGGTTGATGTCACTGCTCATTTCGCTGGCCAGTTTTTTCTGGTTAGCCAGTGATTCAGTCAGGGCATTGGTCAGGGTATCAACCTTCTGCTGCATCTGTGCCAGCTCACCGTTTTGCGTCACGCTCTGCTGGTGGCCGTGGTAGTACAACCCGCCGCCTAAGGCGATCACCAGTGCAATAGCGATAGCACCAAGCGTCTGCCCGCTTTTGGCGGTGGTTTCGGTTTTTGCCGGCGCCTGTGGTGCGGCAGTCTTGCTGCTGTCAGCGGTGATGGCTGATTCAGTATGAGGCGTTGACGTTGAAGTCGCTTGTTCATCCGCAGCAGGGGAAGACTGGGGCTTGTGATCCGTCATTGAGGGTTCATCCCAAGTTATTCAAATTGTTCAACTGCGGCAATGAGTGACAGGTTATCGGCATGGGCTGAAATCACTATTTCAGTCCATCCGAGTGCCTGCGCCATTGCAGCAATACGTTTACTGACGACGACTAATCGACAAGATATTAGCCAATCATGTTCAGTTTTCGGTACTAAGGCAACCAGTTGTTGCAATATCTCGCCGCTAGTAATCAGCAGGATATTCACATTGGCCCGTTGCCAGATATCGGTCAGTTGTTCACCGCACTGTTCAATCGGCAACCGCTGATAGCACTCGTGCAGGGTCACTAATGCGCCCCATGTGGTGAAGGTGTCGGCCAGTAAAGGCCGCCCGCCGTTACCGCGTAGAATCAGCACCTGCCGGCCCATCATGGCTGGTGGGGTGATCACCTGCAACAGACCCTCGCTGGTTTCATCTTGTGCCGGAAACAGCACTGGCTGAGTGCTAGCCTGTTGTAGCGCATGGGCGGTGCTTCGGCCAACCGCAGCATACTGCACCGCAGGCCATGACGCACCAATCTGCTGCAAGGTTTGCTGTGCATAGCGCACTGCATTGCCTGAAACGGCAATGATCCAGTCACCGGTTTGCAGGCGGTTTAACGCGGCCGATAAGGTATTGAGCTCGCGCCCAGCACTTAAGGTAAAAAGCGGCGCATGAATGGCCGCACGGCCACTGGCCGAAAGTGCGTGGGTTAAAGCCTGACCGGGTTCTCCCGGTCGCGTGACCAAAATTGTCATGCTTTACCGTGGTTATCATGTGTCGATTTTGGCGTTACCGAGTTGGGATCTGTAGCACTTGAGCTTGCTACCGTTGAGCCAAATACGCCATAAACCTCAGCCAGAATTCGGCCAGCACCCTGTGCCAGTAACTGTTCGGCCAGTGTGATGCCCAGTTGTTCCGCTGCATCGGTGTTACCACGAATCTCACCGCGAATAATCTCGGTGCCATCAGGCGCGCCGACCAGCGCCCGTAGGTAGATCTGATCGCCTTCTAGCAGCGCATAACTGCCGATCGGTACTTGGCAACCGCCTTCTAAGCGGGTATTCATCGCTCGCTCGGCGGCAACGCGTAACGCGGTCGCCGGATGGTTCAGTGGCGCAAGCAGTGCTTGCACGCGTGCATCGTGCTGACGGCATTCAATACCGACAGCACCTTGACCGACAGCCGGCAGTGATTGCTCAACACTCAGGTAGGCACGAATGCGCGTTTCCAGCCCTAAGCGTTTTAGGCCCGCGGCAGCCAAGATAATGGCATCGTACTCATGGTTGTCTAATTTGCCCAAACGGGTGCCGACATTCCCGCGCAGATCTTTTATCTGTAAATCGGGGCGTGCGGCGCGCAACTGGCACTGTCGGCGCAAGCTTGATGTGCCAACGACCGCGCCATGCGGTAGCGCATCAAGATTGGCATAGTGATGCGAGACAAACGCATCACGCGGGTCTTCACGTTCACAAATACAGTGCAAACCCAGTCCGGCAGGAAAATCGACCGGTACATCTTTCATCGAGTGTACGGCGATATCGGCGCGATCTTCTAGCAGCGCAAGCTCTAACTCTTTGACAAACAGGCCCTTACCGCCCACTTTTGCCAGAGGTGTATCGAGAATAATATCGCCTTTTGTTACCATCGGCACCAGTTCGACTTCTAAATCAGGGTGATGCTGACGTAACAGCGCACTGACATAATTGGCCTGCCAGAGCGCTAGTGGGCTTTGGCGGGTGGCAATGCGAATGCGCGACAGACTGAGATGCGGAGTAGACATGCTATTAACCGTATGATTGAGATTGGTTAATCCTACCATTGGCAGCCCTTAGGTGTCAGCGCATCGGATCGCACTCTTTGCGCTTTACAGCGAGAAAAATCGTAATAATTGTGATAAAGATTGCATTTACAAATAAATGATGTAAAAAAAATGTGAAAGCAATCGTTTTTTCAACGATACAAAGAGCGGGGATAATCGTGCGCTGAGAGGGCAATTACGGGGTCGAGATAAACCCTGCTATCTTTACGGTGATGCGGAAAAGTGTTAAATTGATCACGTTTCCGCCATCATATAGCAGCAACAGTACAATGCAAGGGTAAGACACGGATGTGTATGGTGTCGGTGGGTTGGTTACCGGAATGCCGGTATAAATGTCAGGCAATGCGTATTGTACCTGTATATTGAAACACTCAAACGGCGAATGGATGCCATGAATCAGCTGCGCGTTGAACGTGCGCTGGCAGCGATGGGGCCTGCTTTTCATCAGGTTTACAGCTTATTGCCGGTTTTGCTGAATTACAATCACCCTATGATGCCAGGCTACCTTGATGATACCGTTCCCTGCGGTGTCTGCCTGTTCACGCCTGATGAAATGCAGCAGCAGTTTATTGATGACTGTTCGCGCGCGTGGGGCGTTCCTATCCAAGAGCCGCAAGACGGCGAGCTTCCGATTACCGCCATTTATTCAATGGGCAGCACCTCATCAGTTGGCCAAAGCAGTGATTCTGATCTGGATATCTGGATTTGTCACCAGTCATGGCTTGATCGTGATGAGCGTCAGCGTTTGCTTGATAAGTGCATGCTGCTTGAGCAGTGGGCGCGTTCACGTGGCGTTGATATCAGCTTTTTCCTGATCGATGAAAACCGTTTTCGCCATAACGAATACGATACCCTGAGCACCGAAAATTGCGGCTCGATGCAGCACTTACTGCTGCTGGATGAGTTCTACCGCACCGCCGTGCGCTTGGCGGGCAAACGTATTTTGTGGAGCATGGTGCCCGTTGAGATGGAAGAGCAGTACGATGAGTACGTGCTTTTGCTGTATGCACAGGGGGCGCTGAATGCCAATGAGTGGCTGGATTTAGGTGGCCTTGGTAAGCTGTCGGCAGCCGAGTACTACGGCGCGAGCTTGTGGCAGCTCTACAAAAGTATCGATTCCCCTTACAAAGCGGTATTAAAAAGCCTGTTGCTAGAAGCGTACTCCTGTGAATATCCGGAGACACAGCTACTGGCGTTAGAGATGAAGCAGTGCATGCACGAGGGCAATATTATCGGCTATGGTCTCGATGCCTACAGCATGATGCTTGGCCGTGTGACCCGCTATTTGCAATCTGTGGGGGATGAAACCCGCCTTGATTTGGCACGCCGCTGTTTTTATCTGAAGGTGTGCGAAAAGCTCTCGCAACCGGCCACCCGTCACTGCTGGCGGCGCGAGATCTTACAAACGCTGGTGGCCGACTGGGGCTGGAGCGAGGCAAAACTGCGCAAGCTCGATGATCGCGCTAACTGGAAGATTGAGCAGGTGCGTGAAGCACACAATGAGCTGCTTGACGCATTAATGCAGAGCTACCGTAATCTGATCCGTTTTGCGCGGCGGCACAATATCAGTGTCAGTGCCAGCCCGGAAGATATTGGGGTACTGACCCGTAAACTGTATGCGGCATTTGAAGTCTTGCCGGGTAAAGTCACGCTGGTGAACCCACAGATTTCCCCTGATCTGTCAGAGCGCGATCTGACCTTTATTCAAGTTCCAGAAGGGCGTTCCAACCCGAAAGGCTGGTATCTGTATAACAAAGCACCGCTGATTTTTGAGATAGCCGGCCGGCCTAGCTTAGAGTACAACCGCTACCTGAGCAAACTGGTGGCTTGGAGCTATTTTAACGGCCTGCTGACACCGCAAAGCCGCCTGCATGTGCAAGGTTCTGGCAGTGCCTGTGACACAGCCAAGCTGCGTCAACTGGTGGAAGATATCCGCAGCCACTTCCCGATTCGCCGCCCGATGCCGAGCCAAAAAGATCTGTATAGTCCGTGTGAAATCAGACATTTGGGTATTATCATCAATCTGGAAGTGGACCCGACAGCCGATTTTAACAACAGCGAAGTCCGGTTTGATTTTAGCCAGACTGATGTATTTAGCTTTGGCCAGCAGCAGCAGAGCTTAATTGGCAGCATTGATCTGCTGTATCGCAACTCGTGGAATGAGGTGCGTACCCTGCATTTTCGCGGCGAAGAGTGCCTGCTGGATGCCATTAAAACCATTTTAGGCAAAATGCATCAGGATGCGGCACTTCCCGAAGCGGTCGATGTGTTTTGCTATAGCCGTCATCTGCGGGCCATTTTGCGTAACCGTGTATCACAGGTCGTTGCCGAGTGCATTGATTTGCGCTTATCGAGCGAGTGCCCTGAACCAAAACGCTTTAAACCATTGCGCGTTGCCGGTCAGATGTGGGGCCTGTTCTTTGAGCGCCGTGGTGTGTCGGTGCAAAAGCTGGAAAATGGCGTCGACTTTTACGGCTGTATCTCAAATACCAAACTGCACGGTTTCCCGCTAGTGATCGGCACGGCCGAGCCACATCTGCCGCCGATTGTTGATGCCTATGCCAGTGAAGGGCTGATTCAGTTCTTCTTTGAAGACAGTGACCGCGGGTTCAATATCTATATTTTAGATGAAGCCAATCGCATCGAGGTCTATCAAAACTGTGAAGGTAATAAAGACGAGTTGGTGCAGGATGTAAACCGTTTCTATGCCGCCGCACACGATAAGCTGACCGTAGGGGCGAGTATTATCAATTTCAATTTGCCGCAGTTTTATCAGGTGGTACAGCGTGATGGCCGTACCCAGATAGACCCGTATCGCAGCGGTGAATTACGTGAAGGCGCGGTGATCGATCCTACGCTGACATTCCCACCGGAAATTTTGTTTAATCTGCACCAGTCGCAGGCTTAAGCCCGCTGTCAGCGGGATCATCTGCACGTTACCAGTAAATATACTGGCAAATATCCCGAAAAGGGATCACCCGCACATGCTCTGGTATGTAACCGCATGGTTCGAAAAGGCATAGCGGGTGATGACATTTTGCCGTTGACGCGGGTCAGTTACGGTAAATGAAAATACGGCACGCGAAAAACGGCAAATAAAAAATTAAGACAAGCGTAACGAAACCTCTTCGCCCGACTGGGTACTGCATGCCAGCGATAAAAATTCCCAAAACTCTGCCCCTGAGCGGTTGCAGATCCACTCTTCATCACGGAAATCAAAGTGGAAACCGCCAAATTTGGTGGCAACCCAGATTTGGTGCAGCGGCTCTTGGCGGTTGAGAATAATTTTGCTGCCATCTTCAAACGTCAGCGTCATCACGCCACCCTGATTTTCATAATCGATATCGGTATCAATATCATCGAGTTTTTCTTCGAGTGTTTGCCACACCTGATCGGCATATTGGTGGAATTGGCTGTCATTCATGTCGGTGTCCTCTTGCTTTTCATGATCGAGCTGCGATTATAGAGATCTTACAAGCGTAAATAACTTATAACCGTTAACAACAGGCGATCCCATGAAAAATTCTCTTTGTCGTGCGCTAGCATTATGTGCTCTGTTTACTCTGGCCGGTTGTGGCGTAAAAGGGCCGTTGTATATGCCAGCACCTGCACAGCCAAGTGCGCCGGTGAAAGCACCTGCTTCCAACACGACAACCGAGTCTGCGCCTGTGAGTGAAAATACGGCAGTACCGGCGGCGTAATTTTATATCAAATGATGTTGTGTTACGTAAGCTGACATCAATAGAGACGGCCATTTAGACGATTGCATCAATCAAGGAAGGCTAGGTTGGATCACTTCAATTATCAGGGAAACCAGCAGTTGTATGCCGAAGGCATTGCTGTTGAGGAGCTGGCGGCACAGTTTTCAACGCCGCTGTATGTCTATTCACGTGCTACCGTAGAGCGCCATTTTCACGCCTTTGATCAGGCGGTGGCTGGGCACCCGCACCTGATTTGCTATGCGGTAAAAGCTAACTCAAATTTGGCGCTATTAAACCTGCTGGCCCGTTTAGGCTCAGGGTTTGATATTGTTTCGCGCGGTGAGCTTGAGCGCGTGCTGGCTGCCGGTGGTGATCCCCGTAAAGTGGTCTTTTCCGGCGTAGCAAAAAGCTATGAGGATATGGTTCGGGCACTTGAGCTGGGCATTCGCTGCTTTAATGTTGAGTCAGAAGCTGAGCTACAACGTTTAAATCAGGTGGCTGGAGAGCTGGGGTGTATTGCGCCGGTTTCGTTACGGGTGAACCCCGATGTGGATGCCAAAACGCACCCTTATATCTCAACGGGCCTGAAAGAGAATAAATTTGGCATTAATCACCAAGATGCGCGGCGGATTTACCGCCTTGCGCGTGATCTGCCACACCTGAAAGTGGTGGGGATTGATTGCCATATCGGTTCACAGCTGACCGACCTTGCCCCCTTTATGGATGCGCTTGATCGTTTGTTACACCTGATTGATGCACTGGCCGATGATGGCATAGTGCTGCAACATGTTGATGTCGGTGGCGGTTTGGGTGTGCGTTATAACGATGAAACGCCACCACCACCGGCTGATTATGCCGCCGCGTTACTGAGTAAGCTTGCTGATCGGCCACAGCTTGAACTGGTGTTTGAACCGGGTCGGGTGATCATGGCCAATGCCGGTGTACTGGTGACGCAGGTTGAGTACCTGAAAGCGGCCGGTGATCGTCAGTTTGCGATTGTAGATGCGGGTATGAATGACCTGCTACGCCCTGCGCTGTATCAGGCGTGGATGAAAATCATTCCGGTGAATGCCAGTTTAGTGCGCCCGAGTGCGGTGTATGATGTTGTCGGGCCGGTATGCGAAACCAGTGATTTTCTTGGCAAAGGGCGTGAGTTGTCTATTGCTGCCGGCGATCTGCTGGCAGTGCGCTCTGCCGGTGCGTACGGTTTTAGTATGAGCTCTAATTATAATTCGCGGGTGCGTCCGGCTGAAGTGCTGGTTGATGGTGATAAGGCTTATCTGATCCGCGAACGAGAGCAATTAAGCGATTTATGGCGCGGGGAGCACCTGCTGCCGTGATGATGGAGAATCGCGTGCAATTTTCCAAAATGCATGGGCTGGGCAACGACTTTATGGT
>NZ_JBOFRH010000202.1:0-7985 GCF_051650925.1 Plesiomonas sp. | reverse complement strand
TCTCTTCTTCTTGTGTATAAATGCGCACGGTATTAGGTGCAGGGGCCAGTAAATAAGGCTTGATATCACTTTCTTGCAGTTCAGCCAGTTTTTCCAACCAGATAAGTGCTTTATTTATATCATCCTGATGAAATCCCGCTCTTGAGAGCTCATCAGTTAAGATATCTTGATCAACGCGCATTTCTTGTTCGGTATGCACGTAGGTTTCAAATAAGTACATCAATACATCAAACATGGCCTGTCCTCCTAATTCGGACATAGCCGCCAGGTACTGCTGTGATCCAGCCCGTTAACTCAAGCTCCAGTAATTTTACCAAAACATCAGAAACAGACTGACCGGTACGTTCAGCGACAACATCTACAGGTGTAACTTCTTCCGTTACGGTAGCTAACACCTCAGCAAATGGCAATTGCTCAACCACGGGATCATCATTTAATTCTTGTTGCTGTTCATTTACCCAACAAATTAGGCTGCTCAGCTGCTCTAAAACATCACTGGGTGTTTCCACCAACCAAGCGCCTTGCTTGATGAGTTGGTGACACCCTTTACTCGCACCCTGCCCCACAGCCCCTGGCAGTGCAAAAACCTCACGCCCCTGCTCTAATGCATAACGTGCTGAAATCAGCGAACCACTCGACTCTGTTGCCTCAACCACCAATAACCCGACTGATAACCCACTGATAATACGATTACGCCGTGGAAAATATTCCGGCCTTGCGGCCTGCTGGGGGAAAAACTCAGAAATTACCGCGCCACCTTGTGCGCAAATGCGGGCCGCAAGAGAAGCATGCTGTGCAGGATAGAGCTTCTGTAAACCAGACCCAAGCACCGCAACGGTAGCGCCCTTTGCCTCCAACACCGCTTTGTGGCAAAACGCATCAATACCCAATGCTAATCCACTGGTCACCACAATACCGGCTCGAGCAAACTCGCTGGCAAAATAGCTGGCCCACTGTTGACCGTAAGCGGTGCAATGACGGCTTCCTACCATGGCCAATTGCGGACGCATTAATACATGTGGAGAACCCTGCACAAACAATGCCGGTGGTGGTGCTGAAATCTCTTTTAATAGTGAGGGATAAAGCGGTGAGTCAAATGTAACAATATGGCAGTCAGGAGCATCCGCCCAGTATTTACAACGTTCAGCAATCACTAAAGATTGCTGAAACCAGTGCTGAATTTGGCTATTACTCCACCCTATGTTCTGCCATGCCAGTGAGTCAAATAAAGGAAGATCATCAATGGAATACTGCGAAAGAAGCTGCTGAATACGTACCGGACCCATGCCCGGTACGCTGTATAGACGAAGCCAAGTATCAAGATGATTCGGCATAGCGAGGGCTAACAAGCTCAGCACCAACCCGTGTTGGTTCTTGTAATGACATAATCAGACCAAGGCTAAGCTTACCGGTGACTTGAAACACCACCAGTTGCCCGACAAACTCTCCCGGTAAACGCTCATCTTTACGATCAGCCCAGCGCTGACCAACACTTGCATCTTGTGCAAGTTTACGCCCTTCACGGGTTGAGACCGTTGCCAGACCGGGGTGCCGGATTAAAAATACATCCCCTGCTTTCACTCCTTGCTCAGTACCCGAATCTAGCACGACAATATCACGCGGCGTCATCCACTCACTTTGATTAGCGTTCTCCAACACGTTTGCTTGTGTCAGCGTTGCTGCTCGCAAAGCCATATTTGTTGAATAGGCTTCGGCGTCAGCTTCTGGCAACACAACATCTCCGGCAATAATCTCAAGCAGTGGATCACCTACCACGAGCGCGCCACTAACAACACCACTATCAACCGCTTCAATAGTGGCGACTCTCGACATTCTGACCCCGAGCAGTTTGTTATCCCTGTTTTTTACCGGTAACTGAGCACGGAATACCGCATAACGCTGCCCAGCAACCAACAGACCATCAACATACAGTGGTCGTCCTCCGGTAATACGGCGTTGACCATCATTATTACCAATGACTCGCGGAAGATCTGACAACGCTTTTTGGTCAATAATTTGCTGCTGATTCACATACGTTAGTAAGCGGCCTACATCGAGCACCGGCACCGGCGTTAAGCCTGAATACGCATTTTGCACACGAGGATCTTTAGTCAGCACCGGTTTACCATTTATCCAACGTAAAAACAGACGATCACCCGGATAGATCCAATGTGGATCAGCAATTTGCTGATTCGTTTGCCAAATTTCAGGCCAGCGCCACGGTTGAGTTAAAAACCGCCCTGCGATATCCCATAGCGTATCCCCCCGCTTGACAATATATTCAGAAGGATAATGATCTTTTAGCTGAGGAGCACTTATACTCAGCCACGGCAACAACAAAAATAGATATAGCCAGCGAAACTTCACGGCATTTAATCCTTCCATAAAATGGTTAACCACCAAATGCTGTCAATCAAGGGTTAAAATGTCTAGAATGAGACTGATTATCGGTTTAAAAATCAAGGTGCAGTTCCAAGACTCTTATGGCGATATTGCAAGTATTACATTTTCCCGACGAACGTCTGCGCACTAAAGCAGCGCCTGTCGTTGACGTGACCCCCGAAATTCAACGTATTGTTGATGATATGTTCGATACCATGTACGAAGAAGAGGGTATCGGGCTTGCTGCTACGCAGGTCAATATTCATCAACGTATTGTCGTGATTGATCTTTCAGAAGATCGTAATGAACGCCTTGTTCTGATCAACCCTGAATTAATCGAAAAATCCGGCGATACCGGTATCGAAGAGGGCTGCCTTTCCGTTCCCGGCTCACGCGCACTCGTTGCACGTGCCGAAAACGTGAAAATTCGAGCATTAAATTACGAAGGTCAGCCTTTCGAACTCGAAGCGGATGATCTGCTCGCAATCTGTATCCAGCATGAAATGGATCACCTCGAAGGCACTCTGTTTGTTGACTATTTATCCCCACTGAAACGTCAACGTATCCGCCAGAAAATCGAGAAGATGGATAAACAATCTCGTCGACAGTCTTAACGGAGCTACGTTTTGAGCCAATCACTACGGATCGTTTTTGCCGGTACACCTGACTTTGCTGCGCGCCATCTTGAGGCTTTACTCGCCTCACAGCATCAGATTGTCGGCGTGTATACTCAACCGGATCGCCCTGCTGGGCGCGGGAAAAAACTCACCGCAAGCCCAGTAAAAGTGCTGGCTCAGCAACATGCTATCCCAGTATTTCAACCGCCTACATTGCGTAAAGAAGAACACCAAACACCATTGGCTGCCTTAAATGCCGATATTTTAGTGGTTGTTGCCTATGGCTTAATTTTACCGCAAGCAGTGCTCAATATGCCGCGCTTAGGCTGTATCAACGTACATGGTTCTCTGCTTCCACGCTGGCGTGGTGCTGCACCAATCCAACGCGCTATCTGGGCCGGTGATACCCATACGGGGATCACCATTATGCAAATGGATATCGGCCTTGATACCGGTGATATGCTGCACAAAGTTTCTTGTGCGATAGAACCGACTGAAACCAGTGCCTCGCTCTACCAGAAATTAGCTGACATGGGGCCAGCAGCTTTACTCGATACACTGACGCAACTTGCTGACGGAACAGCACATCCTCAAGTACAAAATGAGGATGATGTGACCTATGCAGAAAAACTCTCTAAGGAAGAGGCCAAACTTGATTGGCAACAACCTGCAGAGTTTCTAGCGCGCTGCGTCAGAGCGTTTAATCCATGGCCTATGAGCTATTTTTCTGTTGCCGATCAAAATATCAAAGTCTGGAGCGTGGAAGCCATCAATACTTCCCACAATACGCAACCCGGAACCCTATTACAGGCCGATAAGCACGGTATTTATGTGGCTACCGGCTCCGGCATACTGAACCTGATCACACTGCAACCACCAGGGAAAAAACCTATGGCTATTCAGGATCTCCTGAACTCACGCCGTGAATGGTTCACCCCCGGAAATATCCTCGCCTAATTATCGATAGCCGGCATTGCCGGCTTTTTTTGATCACCGTTTAATGACTCTGACTGGGTTGCTATGAAAACAAATTTACGTGCGGCAGCGGCCGAAGTGATCCACCAAGTACTTGATCGCGGGCTTTCTCTTAGCAGTGTGTTACCAAAAGCACAGCAACAAATTGCTGAACGCGACCATGGTTTATTACAAGAACTCTGCTTTGGTACACTACGCGTCTTACCCCGACTAGAGAGCTGTTTAAAACAGTTAATGGATAAACCACTCACCGGAAAACAACGCGTTGTTCACCACCTCTTGTTAGTCGGGCTATATCAACAAATTTATACCCGAATTCCCCCTCATGCAGCCGTTGGCGAATGTGTAAATGCGGTTGTTAACCTAAAACGGCCAGCATTACGCGGATTAGTCAATGGCGTACTACGACGTTTTCAGCGTGAAAGCGATGATATTTTATGTATCAGCGATCAAAAAACCGCTGATAATTGCCTGCATCCACAGTGGTTTGTAAAACGTTTACGGGCAGCATATCCAGAACAATGGGCCAATATTTTACACAACAACAATCAAAAGCCCCCAATGTGGCTGCGTGTAAACCGTCAGCACAATACCCGAGATCAATACCTTGCTCTGTTACAACAACAAGAGATAGAAGCAACTGCACATCCGCTGCAAGGCGATGCAATTTGCCTAACCACGCCGAGCGCTGTCACTGCCCTGCCCGGTTTTGATCTTGGCTGGATCACCGTACAAGATGTTTCTGCTCAACACGCCGTAGATCTGCTTGCGCCGCAAAATCATGAACTGATCCTTGATGTTTGCGCTGCACCGGGCGGAAAAACTACCCACATACTGGAAGCGGCACCACAAGCACGAGTGGTTGCAGTTGATGTTGAACAAAATCGCCTCAATCGGGTACAAGAGAACCTGAATCGCCTTCAGCAACAAGCAACTTTAATTTGTGGAGATGGCAGAACGCCGCAAGCTTGGTGGCAAGGTGAACAGTTTGACCGGATCTTGCTTGATGCTCCTTGCTCAGCAACCGGTGTAATCCGCCGTCATCCCGATATCAAATGGCTGCGCCGTGATGATGATATTGCAACCTTGACCGCACTACAGCGTGAAATTCTTGATGCTAACTGGCAACAACTCAAACCTGGCGGTACTCTGATTTACGCAACCTGTTCAATATTGCCGGAAGAAAATGCACTGCAAATTGATGATTTTCTTCAACGTACACCTGATGCTCAGCGCATAGATCTGGATACCGAAACTGCCCCATACTGGCAACTTCTTCCCGACACGCTCAGTGGTGATGGCTTCTTCTATGCCAAACTGAAGAAAAGTATCTAACCGCAAAGACATGGAAAAAACTTCATGAAAATCATTATCCTCGGTGCAGGTCAAGTCGGCGGAACGCTGGCTGAGAACTTAGTCGGTGAAAATAACGACATCACCATTGTCGATAAAGATCCTGAACGTTTACGTCAACTGCAGGATAAATTCGATCTACGAGTCGTACTCGGCCACGGCGCGCACCCGCGCGTATTGCGTGAAGCGGGCGCACAAGACACAGACATGCTAGTTGCAGTCACTAACTCTGACGAAACCAACATGATTGCCTGTCAAGTCGCCTACTCTCTCTTCAATACTCCAAACCGTATTGCGCGGATCCGAGCGCCCGAATATATCAAAGAGCAAGGCCGCTTATTTAATAATGAAGCCGTCCCCATTGATTATTTAATCTCGCCAGAACAACTGGTTACCGACTATATTCGTAAACTGATTGAATACCCAGGCGCACTGCAAGTTGTTAATTTTGCAGAAGATAAAGTCAGCTTAGTTGCTGTTAAAGCCTATTATGGCGGTCCACTTGTCGGCAATGCACTCTCCGCCCTGCGTGAGCATATGCCACACATTGATACCCGAGTAGCCGCTATTTTCCGTCAAGATCACCCGATTCGTCCTCAAGGCACCACCATCATAGAAGCCGATGACGAAGTTTTCTTTGTTGCCGCCACACACCATATCCGCGCCGTGATGAGTGAATTACAACGGTTAGAAAAACCGTATAAACGTCTGATGATTGTCGGTGGTGGTAACATAGGCGCAGGGTTAGCAAAAAGCCTTGAACAAACCTACAGCATCAAATTGATCGAACGAAACCCTGAGCGAGCGGCAGAATTAGCCGAAATGCTACACGATACCATCGTTTTTTGTGGTGATGCCTCTGATCAAGAGCTTTTATCCGAAGAACACATCGAACAAATTGATGTCTTTATTGCCATAACCAATGATGATGAAGCCAATATCATGTCAGCCATGCTGGCAAAAAGATTAGGCGCAAAAAAAGCTATGGTACTTATCCAACGTACTGCTTACGTTGATTTGGTACAAGGTGGTGTCATTGATATTGCCATATCACCGCAACAAGCTACTATTTCAGCCCTACTTACCCACGTAAGAAAAGCTGATATTGTCAGCGTCTCCTCCTTACGTCGAGGTGCTGCAGAAGCCATTGAAGCCATTGCACATGGTGATGAAACCACCTCCAAAGTTGTCGGCCGTACTGTAGCTGAAATACGGCTACCACCAGGTACCACAATTGGTGCTATCGTGCGTGGTGAAGAGGTCTTTATCGCACACGATGACACTGCCATCGAGCAAGGTGATCATGTCATCATGTTCCTAACTGACAAAAAACACATTCCTGATGTTGAACGTCTGTTTCAGCCAAGCCCCTTCTTTTTGTAACAGACCATCCACCTTAAAAACTAAAAAAGCAGAGCTATCTCTGCTTTTTTATTACCCAGAATAACAAACAGCACTACAAAAAAGACACAATGCATCACATACTATCAATATCCATATTCACTTTACCTGATAGGAAATACTATGAGCTTTTTAAAAGAATTTCGTGAATTTGCCATGCGTGGCAACGTTGTTGACCTTGCCGTCGGTGTCATCATCGGTGCAGCATTTGGTAAAATAGTCTCATCCCTCGTCGCTGATATTATCATGCCACCACTTGGACTACTCATCGGTGGCATTGACTTTAAACAGTTCCACCTTGTTTTACGTGAAGCCGCCGATGGCGCGCCCGCTGTAATGCTTAATTACGGCATGTTTTTACAACAACTGTTTGATTTTACTATCGTCGCCTTTGCTATTTTTATTGCAATAAAAGCTCTTAACCGTTTAAAACGCAAAGAAGATGCACAAGAAGAGAAACCCACAGTAGTAGAGCCAAGCGCACAAGAAAAACTGCTCATTGAAATCAGAGATTTACTCAAACAACAGCAAAAATAAGAGATTAGAAATTAGAAAGGATAAAACAGTATTGAAAAAAGAAGTGTAGGATTGAAAACGAAAGAAAAAACAGCAAGACCAAACACAAGATATAAAAAAGCCGGGATAAACCCGGCTTTTTTATTAGGGGCGATTACTCAGCTGCTGCTTCTGCAACAGACTCAGCACGGTCAACCAGCTCGATGTAAGCCATCGGAGCTTTGTCACCCGCACGGAAACCGCACTTCAGGATACGAGTGTATCCGCCAGCACGATTTACAAAACGTGGGCCCAGTTCATTAAACAATTTTGCAACGATCTCGTTATCACGAGTACGTGCGAATGCCAGACGACGGTTAGCAACACTGTCAATCTTAGCTAGCGTGATCAGCGGCTCAACCACACGACGCAGCTCTTTTGCCTTAGGCAGGGTCGTCTTGATTACTTCATGACGAACCAGAGAGCTGGCCATGTTGCGGAACATAGCCTGACGATGGCTGCTGTTACGGTTCAGTTGACGACCACTCTTACGATGGCGCATGACCTTATCCTTCTCAGAAAAACCTTAACCTGTGATCTGGTTACTCGTCAGCAATACTTGCTGGAGGCCAGTTTTCCAGGCGCATACCCAGAGACAAACCACGAGATGCCAAAACGTCTTTGATTTCAGTCAGAGACTTCTTACCCAGGTTTGGAGTCTTCAATAGTTCAACTTCTGTACGCTGTACCAAATCACCGATG
>NZ_JBOFRH010000201.1:0-1232 GCF_051650925.1 Plesiomonas sp. | reverse complement strand
CGGATTGATGTGGTGACGTTGCAGCATTGGCTACAGGCGCTGACTGCGCTGCGCCATGAATTATTGACATCAGGCAGCTTGAATAGCGAATTGCTATTAACCACTTTGTGGCTGCATCTGAGTAGTGATATCTGAGGAGTTTCCCTTGTTTCTGATCGATTCCCATTGCCATTTGGATGGGCTGAATTATAACGATCTGCATAAGGACGTGGATGCGGTACTGGATAAAGCACGTGAGTGTGGAGTACAGCATTTTTTGAGTGTCGGAGTGACCTTAACCCGCTATCAGGCGTTAAAAGCGCTGGTAGGCCATCGTCGTGATGTTTCTTTGTCATGCGGCGTACACCCACTGGATCTGGATGAGCCGTTTGATGCTGCCGCGTTTCGTGAGCTGGCGGCAGAGCCGCAAGTGGTGGCTATTGGCGAAACTGGTCTGGACTACTTTTACAGCGAAGATACCGTTGCGTTGCAGCAAGAGGTGTTCCGTGAGCACATTCGTACTGCGCGGGCAGTGAATAAGCCGCTGATTATTCACACTCGTGATGCGCGTGAGGATACATTACGTATTTTGCGTGAAGAGCAGGCGCAAGAATGTGGTGGTGTGATCCACTGCTTTACCGAAGATGCCGATTTTGCGCGTCAGGCGATGGAGCTGGGCTTTTATATCTCGGTGTCAGGGATCATCACCTTCCGTAATGCAGAAGCGCTGCGTGAAGCGATCCGTGAAGTACCACTGGAACGCTTACTGGTGGAGACAGACTCACCGTATTTGGCCCCAGTACCGCACCGTGGTAAAGAAAATCAGCCGGCGTTTGTTCGTGACGTGGCGGAGTATCTGGCGGTGTTGAAAGGCGTTTCTGTGGAGACTCTTGCGCAAGCAACTACGGAGAACTTCTGTCGCTTGTTTGCTACGGCGCAGGTAGAGCGTAGCTGATATTCGCTGTTATCACAGTGTTCATCTGAGCGTCTGATAGGGCAGGGGCAAACGGGAGTTTGCTACCTGCCTTTTTATCGTCAAAAATTTGTCTTTTTAATCTTTATTTTGCTGTTGTCCTCTGCCACTCATTATTTACGACTGAGTGTTGTATAAATAGCATTCCCTTCTTATATCGCTTGCCAACCGTAGGCGTTGTTTCGCGTTTTACTCCTGATTGCGCCCGATTATTACATCCAATGACATGAGTTTGGATGCATAGCTGATTGATTAATGCGCAATTTGCGCGTCGTGAAAC
>NZ_JBOFRH010000200.1:0-18400 GCF_051650925.1 Plesiomonas sp. | reverse complement strand
ACATGTGTTTGTTATTACGAAAGATAATTTGTATTAAAACGAAAATTAAACGCCCGCCTCTAAGAGGGCTGGTAAAACTACATGAATCAGCCCTCTTTTGAGATATTTGCTATATGCTTGCATATGTTGATATTTCAATCAGATTCCCATCAGGATCTCTGAAATAAAATGATGTTATTGAACCTTGTGCTCCGGTACGTAGTACAGGCCCCTCTGTAATCATCACACCTTGATTTTTCACATGCTCTATGGCTTTAGAAAACGGAGTATCAACAATAAAACACAAGTCAGCACTTCCGGGCATGGCATTTTGAGCTTTAGGCTCATATTCATAACCAAGTTGATGAAGATTGATCTTTTGAGATCCAAACTTTAGAGCAATTCGACCTGCCCCAAAACTAATCACTTTCATACCCAACACATTTGCATAAAAATCCACGGTTGCTGGAATATCTGAAACCGTCAGAACTAAATGATCAAGATGGCTAATCTTCATTTAATGCTCCACTTTCTGGGGTAACACATAGGCAAAATAAAAGCCGCTAATGCGGCTTTTATTTTGGTGCGAGGCACAGGTTAGGTAGTATTACCTACTATAAACCTGTTTTTGCCGCCGCTGCTTGGGCATGGTGCGTAGCCGCCTGACTTCCAGCCGCGCCGCGTCCGGTAAACTCATAAACCGGACGAACCCAATCACTGTGCACAGGAGCTGCAGCATTTGAGCTGATAGCAGGTGCTTTTGCCATAGATGCACTGGAATAACCACGTGGAGGCGTTGTCTGAATTGGGTTAACCTCAATCAGAACCTCTTCTAGCGGCATTTCATCACAAACACTGCCAGTGCTGATGGTAGTATCAGCAGCAGGCTCAGAGAGCGTCTCTGCGATAGCATCGGCAACAATTGGCAACTCTATTGGTGATGGTTCCATCACGGCAAGGGCTTCTGGCTTGTTATCAATAACTTCTGTCGGTGCGGTAGCTTCTGTAATAGGCGCTACTGTTGCCGTTTCAGTGGTCACGATAGCTTCTGCATTTGCAGTAACCGGTACTTCGCTTAGCTCAACGCTCGGGGTTAGCACAGCAGGTTCTACAGCGGTAACAGAGTCAGTATTTGTGGCTGCTTCTGGCTGCTGCAGAGGTGTTGTGGTCTCAGCCACTGCTTGGGAAATGGTTGTTTCCTCAACAGTCTGTACCGGTGCTGTGATAACTGCTTTTGCAACATCTGATGTAGCAACCGGACTCACCTGTGCATCACGTATTGCTTGTTCTTTTGCAGCCGCAGCCGCAGAAGGGGACATAGCACGGGAAGACGACGATGACGTTGCCGATGTTGCTGATACAGCGCTTAACACTGGAGCGACCAACACAGAGCGTGGTACTACGGCTTCTGTCGAAACAGTTTCAGCGGAGCTTGCATTAGCAATGTTTACCGTTTCTGTTTCTACAGCATTTTGTGATGAAGATGGATAATCATCAGTACAAGCTGCTGGTTTGGTTGCCACGGTAGATACTGCACCGGCTTGCGCAGGTGTTGCATTCGTTGCTGCTGTAGCCAAATTATCATTCACGCTGCTTGGTGCTGCTTGAATAACCTCTGGCGCTACTGCTGCTGCTGCGACAGTTTCAGTCATCCGAGCTGGAGCTTGAGCGGCTGCAACTGCATGAGCTTGTGCTGCCTGATTTTCCAACAGAACTTCGTTAGGAACAAATGCCGCAGCCTCTGCATGTTGGGTTACTGCATCGGTATTGCGTTCAGCTTGCTGTACCGGATACTGAACCCATACCTTACCGCTGGCGAGTTCTGGAGAGAACATTGCCATCTCAAGTGGAACTGGAGAGGTGGTATTACGGCGATCATCACGATAGCGACGACGACGCTGACCGCTAACACGCAAATGACGTGGTGAACGGCGAGAACGACGGTGGCCATCAAAGTTACGATCTTGATTTTCACCCGTAGCTGACTCTGCATCATTAGCATTGCTGTTTGTTGCTTCGACAGCAGGAGTGTGTGCCTGACGTGGTTCTGATGCCGTTGCATTGGCCGTGACGTTTACCGTATCGGCGGTCTGCACTGCAGTCGGTTCAGCAACCGGTGATGTTGTTGCATCAGTTTCAGCATTAACATCAGTAATGCGAACCTTACGGCGCAATTGACGACGCTGACGACGTTGTGTGACCTGCTGCTGTTTATCTTCTTCGATCTCAGTGGCAGTGTTTACAACAACGTTATTTTCAGCTTGTGCAACTTGCACGGTATTTTCAGATACCGCCGACGTTTGGCGCTTTTCATCAGGACGACGACGCTGCTGACGTTCAGGACGATTACCACGAGGCTGTTCGTCACGTGGTTTACGACGCTCATTGTTACGATCTTGATCGTTTACATTCGCAGCGTTGTCATCGGTTTGTGCAGCACGAGGGTTGCGATTTTCCTGATTACGACGGCGACGGTTATCATTATCACCACGTTCAGTACGCTCGGAGCGCTCGTTGCGATCATGTGAACGTTCATTGGAACGCTCGTTGCGATCGTTACGGTCACCACGGTCATTGCCATTACGGTCGTTGCGGTCATTACGATCACGACGAGGCTGACGATCATCTCGCTGGCGGCTATTACGCTGTGGACGACGATGCTCGCGTTGTTCAGTCTTAACCGGCTCTACTTTTTCTGGCGCTACGGTTTCACTTGAGGCAAAAATAGACTTAATGAAACCAAAGAAACGGCTAAAAATAGACGCTTTTTCTGCTTCAGTAGCACGAGGTGCTGCTGGAGTAGGGGCTTGTACCGGTGGAATATTAACGACTGCAGGCGCTTCTGGTGGCGTTGACAAACCAGCAAGCGCCGGTGTTTCAACCACAGGTGGTTTACGGCGCTCGGTGCTTTGCTCTTCCGCTTCAGCCAGTGCTGCTGCTTCATGGATTTGAGGCAACAAGTAGCTCAGTGCATTGCTCTCTTCACCTTCACGCATACGCACAACATTAAAGTGCGGAGTTTCCATGCGATCATTTGGCACAACAATAACGCGTACGTTATGGCGTGATTCAATCACCCCAATCGATTTACGCTTTTCGTTGAGCAGGTAAGAGGCAATATGTACAGGAACAACAGCGTGTACCTGAGAGGTATTGTCTTTCAGCGCCTCTTCTTCCATTAAACGCAGGATAGAAAGAGAAAGTGATTCATTATCACGCACTGTGCCTGTACCACTACAACGTGGGCAGACATGGTGGCTTGATTCACCCAGTGATGGGCTCAAGCGCTGACGAGACATTTCAAGTAAACCAAAACGTGAAATACGACCAATCTGCACACGGGCGCGATCTTGGCGTACGGCATCACGCATACGGTTTTCAACTTCACGCTGATGACGTACAGGCGTCATGTCAATAAAGTCGATAACAATTAACCCACCCAGATCGCGTAAACGCAATTGGCGTGCAATCTCATCTGCAGCTTCTAAGTTGGTATTTAGCGCGGTCTCTTCGATATCGCCACCGCGGGTTGCGCGGGCGGAGTTGATGTCGATAGCGGTTAAGGCTTCAGTACTATCGATAACGATAGAGCCACCGGAAGGCAAGCGCACTTCACGTTGGAACGCAGACTCGATTTGAGACTCAATTTGGTAATGACTGAACAGAGGAACTTCACCCTGATACAGTTTTACGCGGCTGAGGAAATCAGGACGAACCAGTTTGATATGCTCTTTAGCTTTCTCAAAAATGGTCGGGTTATCAATCAGAATTTCACCAATATCACGACGTAAATAGTCGCGGATCGCGCGAACAATCACATCACTTTCTTGATGAACTAAGAACGGTGCTTGACGGGTCTCTGCTGTTTGGCGGATAGATTCCCAATGGTGCAAGAGCACTTTGAGATCCCACTGCAACTCTTCAGCGGACTTGCCAACACCGGCAGTACGCACAATCAGACCCATACCATCTGGCAGTTCAAGTGCTGATAAAGCTTCTTTTAGTTCAGTGCGCTCTTCACCTTCAATGCGGCGGGAGATACCACCGGCACGTGGGTTGTTTGGCATAAGAACCAAATAGCTTCCGGCAAGGCTGATAAAGGTAGTTAGTGCAGCACCTTTGTTGCCACGCTCTTCTTTATCAACCTGAACAATCACTTCCTGGCCTTCGCGCAAAACATCTTTGATGTTCGGGCGGCCATGATACGAATAGTTTGCCGGGAAATATTCACGGGCAACCTCTTTTAGAGGTAGAAAACCGTGACGGTCGGCACCATAATCAACAAAGGCAGCTTCCAGACTTGGCTCAACACGCGTGATTTTTCCCTTGTAAATATTGGCTTTTTTCTGCTCATGTCCTGGGCTTTCAATGTCTAGGTCATACAGTTTTTGGCCATCTACAAGTGCGACGCGCAACTCTTCCTTTTGAGTTGCGTTGATCAACATTCTTTTCATTCAGTTTACTCATTATTTTTTCGTTGGCATCAGAGTCAGCGGGCACATTCAGCCTGCCAGACATTATCGACCCCGAGTCTATAGCATGGCCGTCAGCCTCTCGGCTGTCACATGCATGGGGCGCATTGATAATGCGTTGTGCACTTATTCTCTTATTCCTAGATGAAAATATCTTCTACGGCGCTAATGCACATCATGAAGATATATCACCGACAATAGAGGGATGACTGCACATTCTTAAGTATAAGACTGTATAATGGTTACCACAGTCGACAGTGCTGCTACCCGTGACTCACTAAGTGCTTGTTATGCTTAACGTCTTACGCCATTGCAGCGTTATGGCAAGCAAGCAAACTTTAAAATTCCATCGGTTGCGTGCAACGACAAATACAATCGTGGAAAATCACGACATTATCCCATTCATAAAGTGTGTTAGGCAAGATTACTTTTTTACAGAAACTGAGATCCGCCTCATGCTAAAATCATTCATATGAAAGAAATTAATACGAAAGTACAAATACTGACCGTTTCTGATGATGAAGCAGGCCAGCGAATTGATAACTATTTACGCACTCGTTTAAAGGGTGTTCCTAAAAGCATGTTGTACCGAATTTTGCGTAAGGGCGAAGTTCGAGTGAACAAAAAACGGATTAAACCTGAATATAAGTTACTGGCCGGTGATGATGTTCGTGTGCCACCTATTCGTATGTCAGAAAAAGAGGATGCACCAATCTCTGCCAAACTGAACCGTGTGGCTCAATTGTCTGACTGCATTTTGTACGAAGATGAGGGTTTGCTGGTGTTAAATAAACCTTCTGGTACAGCGGTTCATGGTGGTAGTGGTTTAAGTTTTGGTGTGATTGAAGGGTTACGTGCGTTGCGCCCTGAAGCTCGTTTTCTGGAGCTAGTACACCGTTTAGATCGCGATACATCGGGTATCTTACTGGTTGCGAAAAAACGTTCGGTGCTGCGTGATTTACACGAGCAGTTGCGTGTAAAAACGGTACAGAAAGACTACCTTGCACTGGTGCGTGGTCAGTGGCAAAAACATTGTAGAGCGGTACAAGCGCCACTGATCAAAAATGTGTTGCAAAGTGGTGAGCGTATTGTGCGAGTGAGCACAGAGGGCAAACCGTCAGAAACACGTTTTGAGATTGTTGAGCGTTTTGAGCACGCAACACTGGTAAAAGCCAGCCCGATAACAGGGCGTACACACCAAATTCGTGTACATACCTTACATGCCGGTCATCCGATTGCTTTTGATGATAAATACGGTGATCGTGATTTTGACGCAACGCTTGCAGGAAGTGGCTTAAATCGTCTGTTTTTGCATGCGGCGGCTATTCGGTTTCGTCATCCACAAACCGGCAATGAGATGACTATTGAGGCGCCGCTTGATCCGGTACTGAAAAATGCCGTTATGCGGTTGCGTGATAAACGTACTGAATATTAAGGCTGATTTTTTACGTTGAACTGTATCTGCTGCAATCTATCCATTGTGGTGTAGCAAATAGGGTATACCTCAAGGTGAGGGCATAGCCCTTCACCTGTGAGTTGAGCGCTAAATGGGTTATCACATTGAAATTCAAGTGGTAACCAACTGAGAATTATGCGTTTATCAGTAATGGGTTGATACCTTGTTGGCACAGCATTTGCGTTAAGCTAATCAGTGGTAAACCAATTAATGTATTAGGATCTTTTCCCTCTAAACGCTCAAACAAGGTGATACCTAAGCCTTCTGCTTTAAAACTGCCTGCACACCATAGCGGCTGTTCTTTAGCGATATACGCCACGATTTCAGCATCAGAAAGGGTGCGAAAGTGGACATAAAAAGGCTCACAACGGGTTTCAATTTGGTTTGTTGCGCTGTTATAGAGCGATAATCCGGTATAAAATGTTACGGTTTGGCCACTGGCTGCGCGGAGTTGCTCATGAGCTCGCTCGACGGTCAGCGGTTTGCCGGTAATCTGGTTGTTTAATACGCAGACCTGATCAGAGCCAATAATCAGGTGATGTGGGTACTGTTGTGCTAATGCCGTCGCTTTTGCATGGGCTAAACGGGTAACGAGTTGCTCTGCTGACTCACCGGCTTGTGCAGTTTCATCAATATCAGGGTTAGCACATTGAAATGGCAGGCCGAGTTTTTCGAGCAGCTGTTTACGAAAAGGAGATGTTGATGCAAGGATCAAATTTAGTTGCATTCTTCACTCTGTCAGTAGATAAAATGTGCTGGCTATTTTAGACTTGTGCGCAATTTATGGCGAGTGAATGAGAAAGCACGCTTTTTCTTTGACTCCGAGTCATTACAAAGTTAATATGCGCGCCCAATGCAAAAGGTAAATCCTATGCAAAAGGTTAAATTGCCCTTATCGGTTGATCCGGTAAAAACGGCGCTAAAACGTCTTGATTATCAGGGTGTTTATCCTGCAAGTGTTTTAGCTCGGACTACCGAAGCAACGGATGGCGTGCTCAGTGATGCCAACGTCACGCTATCTTTTGAGATAGATGAGCAGAAGTTGACAGTGGTAAAAGGTCAGGCTGAAGTGTCTGTCCGTTTAACATGCCAGCGCTGCAATAAGACGTATGACAAAACTGTTCACGTAACGTTTTGCTACAGTCCAATCGCCAATGACGAGCAGGCTGAAGCATTGCCGGAAATCTACGAGCCAGTCGAGTTTAATGAGTTCGGTGAGATAGACCTATTAGGGATTATCGAAGACGAAATCATTCTTGCCTTGCCGCAGGTTCCGGTGCATGAACCCGAACACTGTGAAGTGTCCACAGCGGACATGGTTTTTGGTGAGTTGCCTCCCGAGGCTGACAAACCAAATCCATTCGCCGTACTAGCTAGTTTAAAGCAAAAGTAATCCTCGAGGAGTAAGGTCAATGGCCGTACAACAGAACAAAAAATCTCGTGCAAAGCGTGGTACTCGTCGTGCTCATGATGCACTGACTACTGCAGCTGTGTCCGTAGACAAGGTTTCTGGTGAAACCCACCTGCGTCACCATGTTACAGCTGACGGTTTTTACCGTGGCCGCAAGGTAATTGCTAAGTAATTAGGCGTTACTTTGACTCGTCTAACCATTGCGTTAGATGTCATGGGCGGGGACTTCGGTCCCCGTGTCACCATTCCTGCCGCCTTGCAGAGCTTGACATCCAATTCTCAATTGCATTTGCTGCTAGTAGGCGATCAGCAAACTATCTCCCCATATCTAAAATCTGCCCCCGCAGATCTGCTTTCTCGCCTTGAAATTATCCATACCCAGCACACTATCTCAAATGAGATGCGACCTTCTGTTGCAATCCGCCGTAGCCGTGATACCTCAATGCGTAAAGCATTAGAGCTAGTGCGGGATGGACACGCCTTTGCATGCGTCAGTGCAGGGAATACCGGTGCTCTGATGGGGCTGGCAAAGATGATTTTGAAACCTCTAGCCGGTATTGAACGCCCAGCACTGGTTGCTGCGTTGCCCAATACGCAACGAGGGAAAACCTTACTGCTCGATTTAGGGGCTAATGTAGACTCTTCGGCAAGCATGCTGTTTCAATTTGCTGTGATGGGCGCTGTGCTTGCAGAAGAGTTATATGCGGTAACATCTCCACAAGTGGCACTGTTAAATATTGGCGAAGAAGAGGTGAAGGGTAACGATACCATTCGTCAGGCTGCAGAGTATTTAAAACAGTGCCCGGATATTTGTTATCAAGGCTATATTGAAGGCAACCATATTTTAACCGGAAAAGCAGATGTTGTTGTCTGTGATGGTTTTGTTGGAAACGTAACACTAAAAACCATGGAAGGGGTGGCCCACCTGTTTTTGTCACAACTGCGCAGCAAAACACAAACTCACAGCGTGTTGCGATTTTTGGGGCGTTGGTTACTAAAAAAGGCCTTTTCACGCATGGGGGAGTTGAACCCCGACCAGTATAATGGCGCAAGTCTGTTAGGATTACGCGGTATTGTCGTGAAAAGCCACGGTGGGGCCAATCAACAGGCGCTGGTTTGTGCCATTGAGCAGGCGACGCAGGAGGTGCACCGGCAAGTTCCGGCGCGCATTGCTGCACGTCTCGACGCTGTATTACTCAAGAGTGACTAATCGTTCATGTATACAAGAATTTTAGGAACGGGCAGTTATCTGCCTGCTCAGGTTCGCAGTAATGCTGATTTAGAGCAGATGGTAGAAACGACCGATGAGTGGATTGTCAGCCGAACCGGCATCCGTGAACGCCGCATTGCGGCAGAAAATGAAACCGTTGCTACGATGGCGAGTGAAGCGGCGCGTAATGCCCTTGATATGGCCGGTATCGATAAAGATGATATCGGGTTAATCATTGTTGCTACCGCATCGGCAACGCATGCATTTCCAAGTGCTGCGTGTCAGGTTCAAGCATTACTCGGTATTAAAGATGCCGCTGCATTTGATTTGGCTGCCGCCTGTGCGGGTTTTACCTATGCACTGAGTGTTGCTGATCAATATGTGCGTAATGGTGCGGTTAAACATGCACTGGTTATCGGCTCTGATCTGCTTTCCCGTACACTTGATCCACAAGATCGCGGTACAGTGATTTTGTTTGGTGATGCAGCGGGCGCTGTGGTATTGGGCGCTTCGGAAGAGGCGGGTATTTTATCTACCCATCTGCATGCTGATGGCCGTTATGGTGAGCTTTTAGCACTGCCTTATGGCGAGCGTGGTCAACCTGAGTTGAGCGATAGCTGCTATTTAACCATGAAAGGTAATGATGTCTTTAAAGTGGCGGTTACCGAACTGGCTAATTTGGTAGAAGAGACACTATCTGCCAACAATATCAGTAAAGATCAACTTGACTGGCTTGTTCCACATCAGGCGAATCTACGCATTATTAACGCGACTGCCCGCAAGTTGGGTATGGGGCTA
This sequence comes from Plesiomonas sp., assembly GCF_051650925.1. Taxonomy (NCBI): domain Bacteria; kingdom Pseudomonadati; phylum Pseudomonadota; class Gammaproteobacteria; order Enterobacterales; family Enterobacteriaceae; genus Plesiomonas; species Plesiomonas sp. The sequence continues at coordinate 9,074 of NZ_JBOFRH010000200.1, read as the reverse complement.
GATAAAGTGGTGATCACCCTTGATCGTCAGGGGAATACCTCGTCAGCTTCCGTACCAACGGCACTTGATGAAGCGGTGCGTGATGGTCGAATTCAGCGTGGGCAACTTATCTTGCTTGAAGCCTTTGGTGGCGGTTTTACCTGGGGATCGGCACTGGTTCGTTTCTAACGGCCATATGTGCGCGGTACAGTACCCAGAAAGTAAACGTAGCAGAAAAACAGTCAAATTATATCAGGAAAGATAAATGACAACATTTGCGATGGTGTTTCCCGGTCAGGGTTCTCAATCTGTTGGTATGCTGGCTGACTTAGCACAGCAGTATCCCATTGTTGAACAAACATTTTCTGAAGCATCAGATGTTTTAGGTTATGACCTGTGGGCATTGGTACAGCAAGGCCCCGCTGAAGAGCTGAATAAAACATGGAAAACACAGCCGGCACTGCTGACAGCATCAGTGGCTATCTGGCGTGTTTGGCATGCACTTGAAGGTGCATCACCACGTTTACTGGCTGGCCATAGCTTGGGTGAGTACTCTGCATTAGTGTGTGCAGGTGTCATCGACTTTAAAGATGCCGTACGTTTAGTGGAACTGCGCGGTCAGCTAATGCAAGAGGCTGTTCCTGAAGGAACCGGTGCAATGGCTGCTATTATCGGGTTGGATAATGCCGCGATTGCGCAAGCCTGTGCTGAATCAGCTCACGATCAAATTGTTGCGCCAGTGAACTTTAACTCACCTGGACAAGTGGTCATCGCCGGTAATAAAGAGGCCGTTGAGCGTGCCGGTGCAGCCTGTAAAGCGGCAGGTGCAAAACGTGCATTGCCTCTGCCTGTTAGCGTGCCATCACACTGTGCGCTGATGAAGCCTGCGGCAGACAAATTAGCTGTTGCACTTGAAAATATTCCGTTTCACTCGCCGGCATTGCCTGTTTTGAATAATGTGGATGTTGCAGCAGAGCAAAATGCAGAGGCTATTCGCCATGCATTGGTTCGCCAGTTGTATAGCCCAGTACGCTGGAGTGAAACGGTAGAGGCGATGGCAGAGCAGGGTATTACCCATCTGCTAGAAGTTGGCCCAGGCAAAGTATTAACCGGATTAACTAAGCGTATTGTCGATAGCATGACAGCCACTGCGATTAATGACACTGCATCAGTGACCTCCGCTATTGATGCGGCAGCAGCAAAATAAGAGGGATAACATGAGTTTGAATGGAAAAGTTGCGCTTGTGACTGGCGCTAGCCGCGGTATTGGCCGTGCAATTGCAGAATCATTCGTGGCACAAGGTGCGAAGGTTATTGGTACCGCAACTAGCGAATCAGGTGCAGAAGCTATCAGTGCATACCTTGGTGTGAACGGTAAAGGCTTGATGCTTAATGTGACAGACGTAACATCTATTGAGCATGTTCTTGAAGTTATCCGTGCAGAATTTGGTGAAGTCGACATTTTAGTGAATAATGCCGGCATTACCCGTGATAATTTGTTAATGCGGATGAAAGATGACGAATGGCAAGATATCATGGATACTAACCTGACATCTGTATTCCGTCTGTCTAAAGCCGTGCTGCGTGCTATGATGAAAAAACGTTGTGGCCGCATTATCAGCATTGGCTCTGTTGTGGGTACAATGGGCAATGCCGGTCAAACAAACTATGCTGCTGCAAAAGCAGGCTTAGTGGGCTTCACCAAGTCATTGGCTCGTGAGGTCGGTTCACGTGGTATCACCGTGAATGCTGTGGCACCCGGTTTTATTGAAACCGATATGACACGTGCATTGAACGATGATCAACGTGCTGGTATTTTATCCCAAGTGCCTGCTGGGCGTTTGGGTGAAGCAAAAGAAATTGCATCTGTTGTGGCGTTTTTAGCCTCAGAAGGTGCGGCTTATATCACCGGTGAAACAATTCATGTCAACGGTGGCATGTATATGGTGTAAAATAGTTGCGAGTTTTTTGACTTAATACCGTGAAATTCTGGGTAAATCCCGTAAAATCGTGGTTTGACCAGAGTGGTATCGGTTGCAACTTTTGCGCCATTGAATACACTAGGGAAACCATCGCGCTATTGAGCGAGTTTGATAGGAAAATAAAGAGTATGAGCACTATCGAAGAACGCGTTAAGAAAATCATCATCGAGCAACTGGGCGTTAAAGAAGACGAAGTGAAGTCAGAAGCTTCATTCGTTGAAGACCTGGGCGCTGATTCTCTTGACACCGTTGAGCTGGTAATGGCTCTGGAAGAAGAATTTGATACTGAAATTCCAGACGAAGAAGCTGAAAAGATCACTACTGTTCAGGCTGCTATCGACTACATCCAGAACAACCAGTAATTGAACACACCTAGGCGGTCAATCGACCGCCTATGTTTTTTATACCCTCAGTAATCGCTTTCCCCCCTTGGAGTGGCAAACGTGTCTAAACGTCGAGTCGTTGTGACTGGAATGGGCATGCTGTCTCCTGTCGGTAATACAGTCGAGGCTTCTTGGAAAGCCCTGCTTGCCGGTCAGAGTGGCATCAGCCTGATCGAACACTTTGATACCACCGCTTTTGCAACCCGTTTTGCTGGCCTGGTTAAAGATTTTAATTGTGAAGAGTATCTGTCGCGTAAAGACGCGCGCAAAATGGATCTCTTCATTCAATACGGTATTGCTGCCGGAATTCAAGCATTCGATGACTCAGGTTTAACCGTCAACGAGCAAAATGCTGACCGCATTGGTGTTGCTGTAGGTTCAGGTATTGGTGGTCTTGGTCTGATTGAAGATAACCACAATGCACTGCTCAGTGGCGGCCCGCGTAAGATCAGCCCGTTTTTTGTGCCATCGACTATTGTGAATATGATTGCAGGTCATCTGTCTATCATGCGTGGTTTGCGTGGCCCGAATATTGCTATTTCTACCGCATGTTCAACCGGTGTACACAATATTGGCCATGCGGCACGTATGATTGCTTACGGTGATGCTGACGCTATGCTGGCCGGTGGGTCAGAAAAAGCGAGCACCCCGATGGGTATGGGGGGCTTTGCCGCTGCCCGTGCGCTGTCTACCCGTAATGATGATCCGCAAGCGGCAAGCCGCCCATGGGATCGCGATCGTGACGGCTTCGTGCTGGGCGATGGCGCAGGGATGATGGTGCTCGAAGAGTACGAGCACGCCAAAGCCCGTGGCGCAAAAATTTATGCCGAGTTAGTGGGTTTTGGAATGAGCGGTGATGCTTATCACATGACATCTCCTCCGGCTGATGGTGCAGGTGCAGCACTGGCGATGGTCAATGCCATTCGTGATGCTGGTGTTGATGTCAGCCAGATTCAGTATGTGAACGCGCACGGTACATCAACGCCGGCCGGTGATATTGCTGAAACGCGTGCGGTAAAAAGCGTGTTTGGTGATTTTTCCAAGCAGGTTATGGTGAGCTCAACAAAATCAATGACTGGCCACTTGTTGGGTGCTGCAGGTTCTGTTGAAGCTATTTTTACCGTGATGTCGTTAAAAGATCAGGCGATTGCGCCGACCATCAATTTAGATAATCCAGATGACGAGTGTGATTTGGATTATGTACCACATGAAGCACGTCAGGCGCATATTGAATATGCACTGTGTAACTCATTTGGTTTTGGCGGCACCAATGGTTCACTGCTTTTTCGCAAAATCTAGTCTTAACAAGTAGATCTGCGAAAAATAGAGCCTTGTAAACGCTCAATCTTGCTTTATCCCACATCTGATTTGTTATACTCAGGTGTGCAGTACCCAAACCCGATACGACAGTATTGGGTTTTTTTTGTCTGTTACACATGTATGTATGCATATATACATACGGTAAGATAGGCAGCAAGCAAAGCAATACGGCAATCTTGTATCAATCTCCGTTCGGTTGAGGGAACAATGCAAAAGGCAATCCAAGCGGTAAGGCCAAACAACGGGTACGCTCATGCTGATTAATGGTCTTCGAGACACTCAACTTAATGCAGCAGATCGTGGCTTAGCTTACGGTGATGGTAGCTTTACGACGGCGCGTGTGGTTCGGGGAAAGGTGCAATTACAGCAAGCACATATTGCGCGTTTATTACTTGCATGCCAGCGCTTATCAATAACTTTTCCTGATACAGCACTGTTGCAAAGCGAAATTGAGATGCTGGCACGTGAGATTGATCAGGGTGTATTGAAAGTGATGATTACACGTGGCCTTGGCGGACGCGGATACAGCAGTGTAGATTGCAACAACACGACACGAATCATCAGTGCAGCACAATGGCCGATACAGTATACGCGCTGGCAACAAGAGGGAATTCGGCTGGGTGAAAGCCAGATTCCATTGGGGATCACGCCGTTGCTGGCGGGAATTAAGCACTTAAACCGCCTTGAGCAGGTATTAATTCGTCGACAGCTTGATCAGCATAATGTGGCTCATCCCCCTAAAGCTGCGCTTGATGATCTTTTGGTCTGTGACGGTGCAGGTTATCTGGTGGAGTGCTGTGCGGCAAACCTGTTTTGGCGCAAAGACAATACTCTGTTTACGCCGAAATTAGATCAGGCCGGTGTCAGCGGAGTTATGCGTGAGCATATTATGGCCAATTGCGACCGGCTGGGTTGGCATTGTGAGTTGGTACGGGAAACGGTGCAAACACTGATTAATGCTGACGAAATATTTATTTGTAATGCACTTTTACCTGTGGTCCCAGTGAGATTTTTTCGGGATCGGCACTTCTCTGATTTTTCTGCGACTCGGCAGATTCAACGTTTTTTGGACGATAGTTTGTGATGAAAAAAGTTGCCCTTATTTTATCTGTTTTGGGCTTGATAGCCGCGCTTTTGGCATTCTCTTTTTACAACAAAGTTGAGCAGTTTGCCGATCAGACGCTTAATCCTGTTGAGGATATGATCTTAACCGTAAAACCGGGTACTGGGCAGATAGCACTGGCAGAGTTGCTTGAGCAGCGTGGGCTGCTAAAAAGCGCTGATTTACTGCCGTGGTTGCTGCGTATTGAGCCACAGTATGCTCGTTATAAAGCGGGAAGTTACCGATTACAGCCGAATATGACAGTACGCGACTTACTGCTGCTGCTGGTCAGCGGGAAAGAGGTGCAGCTGAGTATTCGTTTTATTGAAGGTACGCGTTTTAATGAATGGTTACCGATTTTAAACAGAGCGCCCTATATTGAGCATGATTTGAAAGGGCTTACTGAACAGCAGATTGCTGAAAAAATCGGTATAAAAGATGGCAATATTGAAGGTTGGTTATTCCCTGATACTTATCACTATGTAGTGGGAACATCGGCGCTCGATATTCTACAGCGCGCCCATAAACGTATGGAAAAAGAGCTGGCAGCTGCATGGAAAAATCGCGCGGCGGATTTGCCGTTAACATCACCGTATCAGTTGTTGATTTTGGCTTCCATCATCGAAAAAGAGACGGCTATTGAAAGCGAAAGAACCCGAGTCAGCTCAGTTTTTGTAAACCGCTTACGTTTAAAAATGCGTTTGCAAACGGATCCAACGGTGATTTATGGGATGGGGGATAGCTACAAAGGCAATATTACCCGTAAAGATTTACAAACCCCAACACCGTTTAATACCTATACGATTTCAGGTTTACCGCCAACTCCGATTGCGATGCCAGGGCTAGCTTCACTGGCAGCCGCCGCGCGACCAGATACGACGCAATATCTCTATTTTGTGGCCGATGGCAGTGGCGGACACCAGTTTTCGACCAATTTAAATGCGCATAACCAAGCAGTGCGCAGCTACATTAAACAACTTAAGAGAGAGTAATAACCGTGGCCGGTAAGTTTATTGTTATTGAAGGGCTGGAGGGCGCGGGTAAAACAACGGCCCAGCAGACGGTTGTACAAGTATTACAAGCCAGAGGTATTACTGATTTGGTTTTTACCCGCGAGCCGGGTGGTACGCCGCTTGCAGAGCGTTTGCGCAGTTTAATTAAAGAGGGGCATCCTGAAGAGGCACTGACGGATAAAGCGGAAGTGCTGATGCTTTATGCTGCCCGTATTCAGTTGGTTGAGAACGTTATTTTGCCTGCTATGCAACGTGGTGCATGGGTGATCGGGGATAGACATGATCTCTCTTCACAGGCTTATCAGGGCGGTGGCCGTGGTATTGATCCGGTCTTACTGCAAACATTGCGTGATACGGTACTGGGTGATTTTCGCCCTGATTTAACCTTGTATCTGGATATTGACCCAGCTTTAGGGTTACAACGGGCTCGCGCTCGCGGGGCTTTAGATCGTATCGAACAGCAGGCGTTGGCTTTTTTTGAACGCAGCCGTGAACGTTATTTATCTTTTGCGAAGGCTGATTCACGCATCAAAACCATTGATGCAGGCCAGACATTAGAGCAAGTTACCGCATCGATTCGCGATACGCTAAATGCATGGCTGGATACGCAGGAGAGTTGAAGTGCTTTATCCTTGGTTAACGGCTCGTTACCAGCAGATTGTGCAGCCTTACCTGCATGGGCAGGGGCACCATGCCCTGTTATTGAGCAGCTTGCCGGGGATGGGGGTTGAATCTCTGGCAAATGCATTGTCAACACGGTTGCTCTGTTCCGAGCCGCAAGATGAACAGCCTTGCGGCAAGTGTCACAGTTGTCAGCTTATTGCAGCAGGTACGCACCCTGATTTTTATACGGTTACGCCAGAAGCGGGGAAAACCCAAATTGGGGTTGATCGTATTCGGCAGGTGTGTGAAAAGTTATACGCACATGCCCAGCAGGGCGGGGCGAAAGTGGTGTGGATTTCACAGGCTGAAAAGCTGAATGAGGCTTCAGCCAATGCGTTATTGAAAACACTGGAAGAGCCTCCGGCAGCAACATTTTTTCTGCTGGCTACCGGTGAGTCAGAGAGATTATTACCTACGATTACTAGCCGTTGTCAGCGCTGGCATTTTGCTGTGCCAAGTGAACGCCCAGCTTTGCATTGGGTATTGAAACAGTGGTTGGGCGGGCCTGATCAGAGTCTGCGCCAGCCTCCGAGTACCGCTGACATTGCGCAGGCACAGGTTGCACTGCGCTTATCATACGGTGCGCCATTAGCGGCTTTGGTACTTCTCGGTAATGGTACGTTACAGCGTCGGCAACAGGTGTTGACCGCATTTCAGCATTTTTTACTGGATAAAAATATGCTGGCACTGACGGACTGTACTGCCAAAGAGCCTTGTGCAGACAATTTAGCATGGATTATCAGTTTACTTAATGAGGCCAGCGCTGTTGCATTAGGTGCATCACAGGTGCGGATTAACAGCGATATGCTGGCGGTGATTGATACTGTGCTACAGCATATCGGCGTATTGACCTTACAGCACTGGTTGCAGCAGATTATACGTGTTCGCCATGAGCTGATAACATCACCTGCATTGAATACCCCTCTGCTATTGGCAGATCTGTGGTTTATGCTACATCATGATATTTGAGCCAGATATTTCCCTAAGGAGCTCACTGTGTTTTTAATCGATTCCCATTGTCATCTTGATGGGCTGAATTATGAGACCCTGCATAAGGATGTTGATGCCGTACTGGATCACGCAAAAGCGTGTGGCATCGGACATGTCCTGAGTGTTGGCGTTACACTGGAGCGCTATCCGCAATTAAAAGCGATGGTTGCGCACCGTGACGATGTCTCTCTCTCTTGCGGTGTGCACCCGCTTGATCTTGATACACCTTTTGATGCTGATCAGTTGCGTCAAATTGCCGACGAGCCTCAGGTTGTGGCACTCGGTGAGACCGGTTTAGATTATTACTACAGTAAAGACACGGTTGAATTACAGCAGCGTGTTTTTCGTGAGCATATCCGAATTGCTCGTGAAGTGGGTAAGCCATTGATTATTCATACCCGTGATGCGGGTGATGATACCTTGCGGATTTTGCGCGAAGAGAACGCACACGAGTGTGGCGGGGTGATCCACTGCTTTACTGAAACGGCTGAGTTTGCACAACAAGCATTGGCTCTCGGATTTTACATCTCGGTTTCCGGCATTATTACCTTCCGTAATGCTCATGAGTTGCGTGAAGCGGTGCGCGAAGTGCCACTGGATCGCTTACTGGTGGAAACTGATTCACCTTACCTTGCGCCTGTGCCGTATCGTGGTAAAGAGAATCAACCTGCATATGTCAAAGATGTTGCTGAGTATGTTGCTACGTTGAAAGGCGTTTCTCTTGAGACACTGGCGACCACCACAACGGATAACTTTGCTCGTTTATTCGCTACCGCGAAAATAGGGCGTTAGTTACCGGTTACATATTATTTGCTACAATATGCTGACTCAGTACTATATTGGGTCAGTATTTTTCATCTTTATCCCCGTGTTATATCTATTTTTTCTTTTTTCCCTTTTGTGATCTTCTAATATCCGACCTGCTCTTGTCATTTCTGTTTACACCCTTTTGCAGCATGATAGGGTTTTTTAGCGTATCTTTTAATGTATCGTTTAGCATATATACCAATGTGTTGTTTTAGATATATGCTGATCCAGACTTGTGTTTTCCTGCCTATGGGCTGTCGGTAACATGCTGTTTTTATTGCCAGATACCCTAATATCTACCTGATATAGAGGTGTTGTCATTAGGTGGCACATCTTCGTGATTGAGTAACTGTTATGCCGTTATTGTCTCATCAACTGTTATCTGGCCGTTTGGCCCGTATTTTAATTCCCTTATTGATTGGGGTTTTTCTCAATACCGTGGCGTTGTCAGAACTCAATACGCTGGTACCGCTGTGGTTAAGTAAGGCTGATATTCCTACATGGCAAATCGGTATAGTGACTTCAGCTTATTATATCGGCACGTTGGCCGGTTCTTTATTTGCTGGGCGCTGTGTGATGGCTTTGGGATATACCCGTAGTTATCAGCTATTTTGCCTGCTGTTTATTCTATTTTGTGCTGGATTATGGTTACCAGAGCAGACAATAACATGGAGTTTAGTGCGCTTTCTGGTCGGGTTTGCTTGTGCGGGGATCTGGGTATTTATAGAGAGCTGGTTACTGACGCTGGGTGAGCCGAGTGAGCGCGGGCAACTGCTGGCCGTGTACATGGTGATTTTTTATCTGGGATCAGTCGGTGGGCAGTTGATGCTAACGG
>NZ_JBOFRH010000199.1:0-3716 GCF_051650925.1 Plesiomonas sp. | reverse complement strand
CGAATTTGCAGCAGCATCTCTTGCTCTTTAGCTTGTGCATCTTGGTAATCCTGCCAGTCAGGCAGCAAGATAAACCATGCCACCGCAGCACAGACAATAACGGTAACCAAGCTGATAAATATCCACTGCATTTTGCGTGGCCAGTAGGCTATCTGATCGAGGTCGAGTTCACTCCACTGGCTCATCCTTTGATCTCTCCAAGCTTTTGCTTCATTTCCGATAACAGCTGAAAACGCATTTTGAATTCATCAAAACTTGCGCCATCTTTGTTGGCCACAATCGCATCAATTGATACAGCATCGAGCCAGTAAGAGGATTCAACCTGCCGTACCATCGAGGAGAGGCGTACGTTAGACTCACTGCGGCCAGTAATTTCAACCCGCTCACCGTTTAGGGTGATTTTGTCGATATACACGCCAGTCGGAACCACCAGTGGTAAGAGGTTAAACAGGCGGGTGACCTGATCACGCTGGCGTTGCAGTGCCGATACCGCGGCAATCCGCTTATTGACCAGTTCTTCTTTTGCTTTGATGTCTCGTAACTCGGCCAATTTAATATCAAGGGTCGTGATTTCTGATTGCAGCCGTGCTAAACGGTTTTGCTGTGTATCATTGAGCTGCGAAATACTCAGCCATACGGCCGCCAGCAACAGACACCAGACACCTGCCCATACCGAAACTTGCTGTAAAAACAGTTGCTGTTTTTGCTGCCGTTCCAATTCGCGCCACGGCAATAAATTAATGCCTTTCATCAGCTTGCCTCCCACACAGCCAAGCCACAGGCTAACGTAAACGGCCATGCATCTTCTTGCTGCGGTGTGCTAACCGTTAAAGAAAGCCCCGCAAAGGGTGACCAACCCTGTACTGGAATCGAAAGCTGGGCACTCAATAAGCGCGCTTCACTTTCATTAATCTGCCCGCTAACCAGCAAACCGTTGGATTGACGGCCCGTTGAGTGGTACATCTGACGGATCAGTCCAATCTGGCGAGTCACTTCATTGAGCCACTGCTCTTGCAGTAAATTTCCAGGAATAAAGGGTGTTGAATCATCTTGTAGTGGGATATTCAAAGGTTGATCGCGAAAGAACAGCGGTGCATCCGGCACAGAAGAGACCAAAATGTTGCGTGAGGATAAATGCACTAACAGTTGTTGCCCAAACTCAATACCGGCTGGCAGCGCACTGCGAGCAAGATCAACGGCACGCCTTAATGCTAATGGGCTAATATCCACCACATCCGCCGTTAAACCGCCTTGTGTCAACATCGAAAGGTACTCATTCATTAGCTCACGGCGCGCAGCCGTAACAACCAGTTTGATACGGCCATTGGCCGTAGGTACACCTTCGGCACGAAAATCAAATGCCAGTTCATGCGGTGGCAGCGGAAACAGGGCCGGAAGTTCAGCTTCCACCCGAAATAAACGCTCTTGCTCGGTTAAAAAAGCATCCACCATTAAGGTTTTCTGCATAACCGCCGAACCGGGCAGTGCAATACTGAGCCGAGCCAGACGGCGGGGCAGTATTTTTTGCACCTGAAGTAATACACCCTTAAGCAGCTCAGGTTGCACTAAACGGTCGCCTTGAAATGTGCCGGTTGGCAGGGCAATGCTATGCCAACCCAACAGCTCCCAGCCTTGTCGACGCGAACGGCACCACACAACCCGAACGGCATCACTGGCAATGTCCAACCCTACACTGACAGAGCGTGCAAACATGACTCTCCCATACATCTTATTGATGTGCTTCTGACGAAAGATCAAAAAAAACTAAGCAAACTGACGAAAGTGCGAAGAAAAAAACAGCTAAGGGGTTACCCTTTTACGCCATGCCTTTATACTACGCACTTATTGTTAATAAACCGTTAGCTGCTTTAATCGCGGGAATTCTCAGGTGAAGCTCATAAAGTATTTTTTTGTCGTTACACTTAGTTGCATCCTTCTGGGAGGCGCTTCAGTGTACGGCTTATATGTTTACGTCAAGCCTCAGTTGCCCGATGTTGCAACGTTGCGTGATGTCCGATTGCAAACCCCTATGCAGGTTTACAGTGCCGATGGCAAACTGATTTCTCAGTTTGGTGAGAAGCGCCGTATCCCCCTGACACTAGAACAAATTCCACCGCAACTGGTGAATGCCTTTATTGCAACAGAAGATAGCCGCTTCTATCAACATGATGGTATTGATCCAATTGGAATTTTGCGAGCTGCCTTGGTTTCTTTGACCGCCGGGCATGCAAAACAGGGTGCAAGTACCATTACCCAACAGTTAGCTCGTAACTTTTTCCTCAGCCCTGAAAAAACCATTATGCGTAAAGTCAAAGAGGTTTTTTTGGCGCTACGCATAGAACAGTTACTGACAAAAAACGAAATTCTTGACCTATACCTGAATAAAATTTATTTAGGCTACCGTGCCTACGGTGTCGGTGCAGCCGCACGCGTTTACTTTGGAAAGGATATTGATCAACTGACGTTGAGTGAAATGGCGGTCATTGCAGGCCTACCTAAAGCGCCGTCAACATTGAACCCTCTCTATTCACTGACTCGCTCAGAAAACCGCCGTAATGTGGTGCTCTCTCGGATGCGGGAAGAGAACTACATCACCCAAAGCCAGTATCAAGAGGCAATTAAACAGCCGATTGTTGCCAGCTATCACGGTGCTGAAATTGAATTAAATGCACCGTATTTGGCGGAAATGGTTCGCCAAGAGATGTTCAGCCGCTACGGTGAAGATGCATATACCGATGGCTTTAAGGTCTACACCACGGTTGACTCTAGCGTACAAGCTGCGGCCGATAATGCATTGCAAGATAATGTTATCGGTTACGATATGCGCCACGGCTACCGAGGCCCTGCTAACCAACTATGGAAAAGTGGTCAGCCGGTTTGGGATAGCAGTAAGATCGTCAGCAGCCTGAAAAATTTACCCACTTATGGCCCGTTTCAGGCCGCTGTTGTGACGGCGGTACAGGATAAAAGTGCCACCGCGCTGCTCGGTAATGGTGAGAGCATTACGCTAAACTGGGATGGTATCAAATGGGCTCGCCCGTTTATTAGCGATACCCGTCAGGGTGCATCCCCTAAAAGTGCCCGTACAGTACTCAATGCTGGTGAGCAGATTTGGGTTCGATCACTCAATGATGTCTGGTGGCTAGGCCAAGTACCCGATGTCAACTCCGCACTGGTTTCGCTTAACCCAGACAATGGCGCAGTAAAAGCGCTGGTTGGCGGCTTTAGCTATAACCAGAGCAAATTTAACCGCGTAACGCAGTCAATTCGTCAGGTCGGCTCCAACATTAAACCGTTTATCTACGCCGCGGCATTAGAAAAAGGGTTATCTTTAGCCACTATTCTCAATGACGCCCCGATTACCCGCTGGGATTCTGGTGCTGGCAGCAATTGGCGGCCAAAGAACTCACCTGCCGTTTATGATGGCCCACTACGGTTACGTGAAGGGTTAGGTCTGTCAAAAAACGTGATGATGGTCCGCGCATTACGGGCTATTGGCGTTAATTTTGCGGCTGATTTTCTTGAACGTTTTGGCTTTAATCCTGCCAACATCTCCCGCTATGAGTCTTTAGCGCTGGGAGCGGCTGATTTTACCCCGCTATCTGTCGCACGCGGTTACTCAGTTTTTGCCAATGGTGGCTATTTAATTACGCCTTATTTCATCAGCAAAATTGAGGACTCAAACGGTAAATTGCTGGAGGAAACCAAACCACTGA
>NZ_JBOFRH010000198.1:0-1035 GCF_051650925.1 Plesiomonas sp. | reverse complement strand
TTACCTTCTCCAAAGGGGCGATGTCGACCGACAAAGTGATCGCGATGGCCGAATATCATGGTCGTATGGCACAGCTGGATATGATGCTGCTGACCAAGATCACCAGCATTTTGCAAGGCTTCAAAGGTGATGGGGTTTTGGCGGTTAACTTAGGCTTTCATACCATCAACGAACCGCAGTTTTTACATTGGTTAACTCAGTATCTGGAGAAAAACCCTGCCGTCACCCCACACTTGGTGATGGAGATCCAAACGGAAGCGATCCAAACCTACCCTGACAATGCCGGCAAACTGATCACCTTACTGCACCAACATGGGGTGCGGGTATGTTTGTGTCATTTTGGCCAACAGCTCGATGGGTTAGCGTTGCTGTCACGTTATAAGCCATCATTTGTGAAGCTCGACCCACGTTATACCCGTGATATTGAAGCCAACAAATCTTTGCAGCAGGTATTACGTTTATTTATCGATACGCTGCATCGTTTAGGTACCAAAATCATTGCAGAAAATGTGGAAAAGCAGGAAGACAAAACCATGCTAGCGCATCTGCGCGTGGATGCGATTCAAGGCTATATCGTGGCGAAGCCTAAACCGGTGCAAGATTCCGAATTGCTGCGTATGGTAAGTTAATAAACTGATAATTATAACCATTTCAGCCTATCCCCTAAGAAACGCGTGCCTTTATGGTGCGTGTTTCTTGTCCGCTTATTAGGGCGAAATCGATTGTCCGGTTGTCGGCAGAGTTATAATTGCTGATAATACCTCGGTTTTTTATCATGAAAGGTAGACCGGATGACTGAGTATCTTTTGCTGCTCATCGGAACAGTGCTCGTTAATAACTTTGTCTTGGTCAAGTTTCTCGGCTTGTGTCCTTTTATGGGCGTATCCAAAAAGCTGGAAACGGCCATTGGAATGGGTTTAGCCACCACATTTGTTATGACGCTGGCATCGGTATGCTCATACCTGATGGATCGCTTTATTCTGATCCCGTTTGGCATCGGTTATCTGCGTACCCTTTCATTTATTCTGGTTATTG
>NZ_JBOFRH010000197.1:0-1420 GCF_051650925.1 Plesiomonas sp. | reverse complement strand
GCAGCCGTTAAAGCCGTTGAGACACTGGATCATTGCGTCGGTCAGGTTGTGGAAGCCGTACAAAACGTAGGTGGTCAGTTGCTAATCACCGCAGACCACGGTAACGCCGAGCTGATGCGCGATCAGGTTACTGGTGCAGCTTATACCGCTCATACCAACCTGCCAGTACCACTTATCTATGTTGGAAAACCGGCTAAAGCCGTTGAAGGCGGTAAATTGTCTGACATCGCAGCAACCATGTTAACGATGATGGACATGGAAGTGCCTAAAGAGATGACTGGTAAGCCGCTGTTCATCGTGGAATAATCGATCCCCATGAGGGGAAAAGACCAATTTCACGAATCAAAGGTAGCCTTAGCGCTCAAAACGGGTAAAAACATCGGTGATAAGCAAACGTGTTTGTCACCGTTACCCACAGCGCTTCGCATGCTGCCAATACTATGTGCCAGTTTCATTTACGCTGGCGCATGGTTTTCTTCGTTCCCCGCGATTGCCGCTGACGATAATAAACAGCAGCTAAAATCTATTCAGCAAGACATTGCTGAAAAAGAAAAAGCCGTAAAACAACAGCAGCAACAACGCAGTTCACTGCAAGATCAACTCAAAGCCCAAGAAAAAATCATCGCTCAGGCGAGTCGATCCCTGCGAGAAACACAGTCTGAACTGGCGGCGTTAAGTGCCAATGTCACCAAACTAACCGCATCAATTAAAAAGCTTCAGTCGCAAGAGAATAAGCATCTACAACTGCTTGAGCATCAACTCGATATGGCTTTCCGCCTAGGGAAACATACCGGCATTCAAGTATTGCTGAGTGGTGAAGAAAGCCAGCGCAGTGAGCGTATCTTGGCTTACTTTGGCTATCTCAATGAAGCACGCCAGAAGAACATTGATAAGCTAAACCAAACTCGCACAGAGTTAGCCAGTGAAAAGAAAGCGCTAGAAGCAGCACAGAACCAACAAAACGCGATTCTCATCACTCAGCAGCAAGCTCAACAACAGCTTGAATCTGCCCGCATTCAGCGACAAAAAACACTGTCATCGTTGGAAAGCGCTCTGGCGAAAGACCAGCAACAGCTCTCTGAAATGAAAGCGAACGAATCGCGCCTGCGCGATCAGATTGCAAAAGCCGAACGTGAGGCTAAGGCTCGAGCCGAGCGAGAGGCTCGTGAAGCCGCCAAACTTCAGGCTCAAATGAAGGCTAAAGAAGAACAGGCGAAGAAAAAAGGCACCACCTATAAATACAAACCAACGGAAAGTGAGCGTTCGTTAATCGCCCGTACCGGGGGTTTAGGCCGTGGCAACGGTCAGGCTCTGTGGCCAGTTCGCGGTCGTACTATTCACAGTTTCGGCGAAACACTGCAAGGTGAGCTGCGCTGGAAAGGGATGGTTATTGCTGCATCCGAGGGTAGCGAAGTCAAAG
>NZ_JBOFRH010000196.1:0-1732 GCF_051650925.1 Plesiomonas sp. | reverse complement strand
GCCTCCCTGCTGGGTGCACTGTTCTTCCTCGGCTACTTTTTCTTTCAAATACCTGGTGCAATCTATGCCGAACGACGCAGCGTGCGCAAACTGGTATTTTGGTGCTTAATTCTGTGGGGGATGTGCGCCACCTTAACCGGTCTGGTTAGTAATATTCCGGCACTGGCCGCAATTCGTTTTGCCCTCGGCGTCGTCGAGGCGGCTGTCATGCCAGCCATGCTTATCTATATCAGTAACTGGTTTACCAAAGCCGAACGTTCCAGAGCTAATACCTTCCTCATTTTAGGCAATCCGGTCACGGTTTTGTGGATGTCAGTAGTGTCTGGCTATCTAATCCATGCCTATGGCTGGCGCGAAATGTTCATATTTGAAGGATTCCCTGCGGTCATTTGGGCATTCTGCTGGTGGGTATTGGTTAAAGATAAACCAGAGCAAGTGGGCTGGTTGAGTGAATCAGAAAAAGCCGCTCTGCAGGCTAAATTGTTAGAAGAACAGCAAGGCATTAAGGCCGTACGTAACTATGGCGAAGCTTTCCGCTCGAGGAACGTCATTATCCTGTGTGCTCAATATTTTGCCTGGAGCATCGGCGTGTACGGGTTTGTTCTGTGGTTACCGTCAATTCTACGCCACGGTTCTGACATGGGAATGGTTGAAGCAGGATGGCTCTCTGCGGTGCCTTATTTAGCGGCAACGATTGCAATGATCGTGGTGTCTTGGGCATCTGACAAAATGCAAAATCGCAAACTCTTCGTATGGCCTTTACTGCTCATTGGCGCATTGGCATTTATCGGTTCTTACCTGGTAGGCGCTAACCATTTCTGGTGGTCTTATACGCTGCTGGTCATTGCCGGAGCCGCGATGTATGCACCTTATGGCCCGTTCTTCGCCATCATTCCAGAAATGCTACCACGCAACGTTTCAGGTGGAGCAATGGCATTAATTAACAGCATGGGCGCGCTGGGCTCTTTCTTTGGCTCATGGTTCGTCGGTTATCTGAATGGCTCAACCGGATCGCCAGCCGCATCCTACGTATTCATGGCCGGTGCGTTATTGGTTGCTGTGTGGCTAACGCTCATCGTGAAACCTTCAGACGCTCAAAAAAAAGTCGCTGTTAAATCAGCTCCTGCCGTTTCTCAGGGGAAATAAATGATGAAGCAATCTGTTGTTCTGTATAAAAAAATACCTACTGACCTGCAGCTACGCCTAGAGAAGCATTTTGATGTCCGATTCTTTGATGGAATCAATAATGCCAATCGCGCGGAGGTGATCAGAGCACTAGAAAGCGCCGATGGCATGATCGGCGCCAGTGTGCCGGTACGCACGGATTTGTTAGACCATGCGCCAAAGCTAAAAGCAATTTCTACTATTTCGGTAGGTTACGATCAGTTTGACGTAGACGATCTGACACGGCGTAAAATCGTATTAATGCATACCCCTACTGTTCTGACAGAAACCACGGCAGATACGGTATTTACGCTAATTCTGATGACCGCACGCCGTGCGTTGGAAATGGCCGAAATGGTGAAAGCAGGCAAATGGATACGCAGCATCGGCGTTGATAGCTATGGCGTCGACGTTCACCATAAAACCATAGGTATTCTGGGCATGGGGCGCATCGGATCAGCGTTAGCACGCCGTGCGCACGCCGGTTTTGGCATGAACGTTCTGTACTGGAACGATCGCCCCAATACACAAGTCGAGCAGGAATTTAACGCACGTCGCTGTGAACTGG
>NZ_JBOFRH010000195.1:0-5800 GCF_051650925.1 Plesiomonas sp. | reverse complement strand
AAACCGAACAGCAAGCGCTGGAAGCGGCACTGCAGTTGCCAGCCGGAAATCCGCTAAATTTACGTGATGATGCCACCCCAGAGCGCTACCTAAAAGCACTGGATATGCTTCTTTCCAGCCCCCAGTGTGACGGGATCTTGCTGTTATATGCACCCAGTGCTATTGCACCTGTTACCCATACAGCCGAGCAGATCACCCAACTGCTGCAACAACACCCACAAGGGCGGCACAAAGATATCCTCACCACATGGTCAGGAGAGCAAATCTCACAGCGCGCGCGCCAGCATTTTACCGAACACGGAATTCCCACCTACCGGACCATTGAAGGCGCTATCGCCGCATTTATGCACCGCGTCTCTTACCGGCGTAACCAAAAACAGTTAATGGAAACCCCCATATCTCTGGCCGGTTTACCGATAGATACCACTCTTGCCCATCAGTTATTACACAACGCACTAGAACAACAGCACTATCAGCTAGACACCTATCAGGCACAGCCTATTTTACACGCTTACAACCTGCATACCCTTAACACACTGATTGCCGCAGACAGTGCTGAAGCCGTACATATTGCAGAACAGATCGGCTATCCGGTGGCCGTAAAATTACGATCGGCTGATATTGCGCATAAATCTGATGTGCAGGGCGTCATGCTTAATCTGCGCAACGCCCATGAAGTTCAGCAAGCCGCAGATGCCATTATCGAACGCTGTCAGCAGCACTTTCCGGCTGCCAGCCTGCTTGGTTTAGCGATACAACCGATGGCACCGCGTACCGGATCGCAAGAGCTGCGCGTCAAAGTCATTCAAGATGCCGTGTTCGGTGCGGTGATTTTACTCGGAGAAGGCGGCTCAGAATGGCATATGGAGCACGATGCGGTTGCCGCACTGCCACCTTTAAACATGACACTCGCCCGCTATCTGATTGTCAGCGCACTGAAAAGTGGAAAAATCCGCAACCGTAGCCAACTTGATATTCACGCACTCAGCCGCCTGCTGGTACAGGTCTCTTACCTGATCCTCGACTGCGCTGAAATTGAAACACTCGATATCCACCCGTTACTTGCAACCGGCAGCGATATGACCCTACTCGATGTCACTCTGCAACTGACCGCCCGTCAGCGCGATCCTTATACCCGCTTAGCGATCCGCCCATACCCTAAAGAGCTCGAAGAGATCACTCACCTACGCGATGGATCGCTCTGCATGTTACGTCCGATCTTGCCCGAAGATGAACCGCTGCACCGTGCATTTATCAACCAGGTGACCCGAGAAGATCTCTACCGCCGCTACTTCAGTGAAATTGGTGAGTTCAGCCATGAAGATCTAGCACACATGACACAAATAGATTACGACCGAGAAATGGCCTTTGTTGCCGTTCGGCATACCGGCGATACCGCTGAAATTATTGGTGTCGCCCGCGCATTGGCTGATCCAGATAACCTTGATACTGAATTTGCTCTACTGGTACGATCCGATCTCAAAGGGCTGGGGCTTGGGCGCATGTTACTCACCAAACTGGTGAGCTATGCCCGCAGTACAGGAGTCAAACAGCTTTCAGGAATAACCATGCCCACCAACCGCGGCATGATCACCCTTGCGCAAAAGCTCGGCTTTAGTATCGATATGCAACTTGAAGAGGGCATTGTCAGCTTACTGCTACCCATTGACGAAAATACAGGTAAGAACACCCACTAGATCACCCAAGGTTCTCCATGTTTGGCAATTACCAATCAATCCCTTTGCGTGCTTTTAGTCCTGCATTAAAAGCATGCTTTACTGGGCGCATCTCCGTCACTGTATCTGCCATTTCAAGTAAGGTACGGTGGCAGCCGCGTCCGGTAATAATTACCGTTTGTTCTGTCGGGCGCTGTGCTATCGCCTGAACCACCTCATCGAGCGGCAGATAATCATACTGCACCATATAAGTCAGTTCATCGAGTACCACTAAATCCAACGTCGGATCAGCCAACATCCGCAGCGCATGCAACCAAGTCGCTTGTGCTGCCGCCATATCCAGCGCTTTGTTTTGTGTCTCCCACGTAAAACCGGTCGCCATCACCTGAAACTCAACCCCAAGTGGTGACAGCAAATTAAGCTCACCGTTATCCCAATTCCCTTTAATAAACTGCACAACCGCCGCTTTTTGCCCATGCCCGACTGCGCGCGCTACCGTCCCCATTGCCGCGGTACTTTTTCCTTTCCCGTTACCCGTTAAGACCAGTAATAATCCGCGCTCTTCCTGTGCATTAGCAATTTTCGCATCGACCTTCTCTTTCAGCCGTTGCTGCCGTTCCTGATGACGATCTGCCACTGTCATTTGCTCCATAATGAATTACCTTCTGCAACACACTTTGCCATTTTATTCGCGCAACACAACCAAATTCCGGTAAGCTAAACTGTTTTTACTCTTTTTGAATGGAATAACAGCCCGTATGAACAAAACACTGCATCCAGCCTTTACCCTTATGGTTCAGGGAACCACCTCTGATGCCGGTAAAAGCGCCTTTGTCACCGGATTGTGTCGCGTTCTACAACGGCGCGGATTTGCTGTAGCCCCATTCAAATCACAAAACATGGCATTGAACAGCGCCGTCAGCAAAGAAGGGGGCGAAATTGGCCGAGCACAAGCAGTGCAAGCACAAGCCTGCAATATTGAACCCTCTATTCACATGAACCCGGTACTGCTCAAACCCAACACCGATATTGGCGCACAAGTCATTGTGCAGGGCAAAGTATTTGCCAATATGGATGCCATGGTTTATCACCACCACAAACCAGAGTTACTCGGTAAAGTTTTGGAATCATTCCATATCCTCACCAACCAATACGATGCAGTAATCATTGAAGGCGCTGGCAGCCCCGCAGAGATTAATCTGCGTGATCGGGATATTGCCAATATGGGGTTTGCTGAAGAGGCCGATGTCCCGGTCATTATTATTGCCGATATCGACAAAGGCGGTGTCTTTGCCCACCTGTACGGCACACTGGCACTGCTGTCTGAAAGTGAACAACAGCGGGTCAAAGGTTTTATCATTAACCGCTTTCGCGGAGATATCACCCTGCTGCATAGCGGGCTTGACTGGTTAGAACAAAAAACCGGTAAAAAAGTATTTGGTGTACTTCCCTATCTGCACAACCTGCACTTAGAAGCAGAAGATGCCATCAATGCACAACAAAACACCAACGAAACCACACAGCTCAATATTGTTATCCCCGTGCTCACCCGCACCAGTAACCACAACGATTTTGATGCCCTGCGGGCACACCCGCAAGTTAATGTACAGTTTGTCGCCCAAGGCCAGCCTTGGCCTGCCGCCGATCTCGTCATTCTACCGGGAACAAAATCAGTGCGCGATGACCTGACCTTTTTGCAACAAAATGGCTGGGATAAAGCCCTTGAAAAACACTTACGGTACGGGGGAAAAGTACTCGGGATCTGTGGCGGTTATCAAATGCTCGGTGAATGGATCCATGATCCTAAAGGTCTTGAAGGCCACGCAGGAAGCAGCAAAGGTCTTGGCCTGCTCCCCGTTAGCACCACATTAGAAACGGAAAAGCAGCTAAAAACCGTACAAGGTACGCTCCATTTACCACAGCAAAACCCTTGTCCGATCACAGGATATGAAATTCATCTGGGTAAAACTGAACATCCAACAAATCATTCTGTCATACACAATGACAATGGTCAGCAAGATGGTTGTATCAGCCAAGACCAACAGATTATCGGCACTTACTGGCACGGTCTATTTGATCATCCAGAAGCCTGCCAACACTGGCTACAATGGGCCGGCTTACATAATGCAGCAACCGTTGATATCTTTGCTTTACATGAAGTTGCGATTAACCGCATTGCCGATGCCATAGAAGAACATATCGATCTCGATGCGTTACTGATCCCTGCACGCCCGCATTAATCATGTAAAAGCGGAAATTATGTTCAAAACATGGTATTTTTAACGGTTCAACGTATTGCTTCGATACCGTGATTATTTAACCAATACATTTTGATGAACTGAGTATTCTTGTGATGCTGTCAAAACTAAAACGCAACAAAAATCAGCAACACCTTGAGCTACTGCCCTGCTTTCCACTACAGGCAGACAGTGTAAACACTCTGTTTAAAACAGATGATTTTCGTACGCGTCTGCTCGATCTTATCGGGCTCGCCAAACAACGTATTTATATCGCGGCCCTGTATCTAGAAAATGATGAGGGCGGTCAGGAAATTTTACACGCACTCTACAGCGCCAAAGCCACAACACCACACTTAGATATCCGAATCTTTGTTGACTGGCATCGCGCCCAGCGCGGGCGTATTGGTGAAAGCGCCTTATCAACCAATGCACAATGGTATACAGATCAGGCTGGGGCACATCCAGACAGTGAAATCCCCATTTATGGCGTTCCGGTGAATACCCGTGAAGCCTTAGGTGTATTGCACCTCAAAGGCTTTGTGATTGATGACACCGTGCTCTACAGCGGAGCCAGCCTGAATAATGTTTATCTGCATAAACAAGATAAATACCGCTACGACCGTTATCATCAAATTCACCACCCAGACCTTGCCAATAGCATGGTCAAATTTATGCAAGACTCACTGATGAATGCCGGTGCGGTACAACGCCTTGATCGCAATGACAAACCGACGACACAAGAGATCAAAGTTGCCATCAAGCAACTGCGCCATGCTCTCAAAACCGCTACCTACGAAACATACGGCACCTGTAATAACAACGAATGTCTCAGCATTCGCCCGTTGTGTGGGTTGGGAAAACGTAGTCAACTTAATGAAGCGATTCAAGACCTATTAGCGTCAACAGAAGAACAACTGACCATCTGTACCCCTTACTTCAATCTGCCCGCTCCGTTGGTAAAAATTATTCATCGGTTATTACAACTGGGCAAGCGTGTTGAAATTATTATCGGGGATAAAACGGCTAACGATTTTTATCTCTCACCGGAAGAGAAATTCCGAGTGATAGGCGCACTGCCCTATTTATATGAGATAAACCTGCGTCGTTTTATGAGCCGTCTGCAGCGTTTTATTTTAAATGATCAACTCACGATCCGGCTTTGGAAAGATCAAGACAACACCTATCACCTGAAAGGCGTTTGGGTTGATAACCGTTGGCAGTTGCTCACTGGCAACAATTTAAACCCAAGAGCATGGGGATTAGATTTAGAAAACGCACTCTTAATTCATGATCCACAAGCTGAATTACAGACACAGCGTCATACCGAATTGCAGCATATCCGTGAACACACAACACATATCACGCACTATCAGCAGTTACAAACACTCAGTGATTACCCAGAACCGGTCAAAAAACTGATCCGCCGCTTAAGCCGCATGCGTATTGACCGACTCATCAATAAAATTCTGTAACCCCTGTCATACCATTCTGCTGATATTAACTAACCCCGTCTTTACGGGGTTTTTTTATGCGATAAAAACAGAGCCTTAAAAAACGCGCTTGTGGGATACACAAAAAAACCGCCAATACCCCATCAAAAGGCTGCATCGCTCGATGACTGCATAGCAAATTACTTCCTGATAATTCAGTAATCGCGTGAAACTCAGCAAATCGCTCACTTCTCTCTATTCTTTACTCAAGACTCAGCCAAGCTTATGTTCCCTGCCAAATTCAGCTCAACATAACCAAAATCCCAAACGCAAAAAGCCCATCCTTTCGGATGGGCTTTCTACTTATTTGATGCCTGGCAGTTCCCTACTCTCGCATGGGGAGACCCCACACTACCATCGGCGCTACGGCGTTTCACTGCTGAGTTCGGCATGG
>NZ_JBOFRH010000194.1:0-1925 GCF_051650925.1 Plesiomonas sp. | reverse complement strand
CGGTAATCGGGTCAGTAATTTGGTTGAGTGAGGGTGATACTGCTCTGTATCCCTCAATAAAATACTGTTTTTTGATGCAATAAGTATGTAACTAAATGTTGTATAAGTAAAAAATAAGTAACAAAGAGTGTATTTAAATTGATGAGGATCATGGGTATCTACCACTAAGTAGTTAACACTTGCTGGCATCATAATAATGCGAGCAATGTCATGACCATTAAAAAATCGATAATTTCGCGCTTGATGAGCCGCCGAACCTTTGTACAGGGGTCTGCGGCAGTGACCGGTGCGGCAGCCGTTGCCAGCACAATGAGTCTGCCGTTTCGTGCTCAGGCCGCAACCGAAAATGTTTCTGCTGCCGCAACCGCGGCAGGTGAAGAGATCCGCTACAGTGCCTGCTTGGTAAACTGCGGCAGCCGTTGCCCGTTAAAGGTGCATGTGAAAGACGGTGTGATCACGAAAATTTCTAATGAAACGATTGTTGATGATTCAGCATTCGGACAACACCAAATCCGCCCCTGTTTGCGCGGGCGCTCAGTACGCTGGAAAACCTATAACCCTGACCGGATTAAGTATCCGATGCTACGCGTAGGTAAACGTGGTGAGGGAAAATTTAAGCGTATTAGCTGGGATGAAGCGACGACGATTGTGGCCGGCCAGTTAACACGGGTGATTGAAAAATACGGTAATGAAGCGATCTATTATCAGTATGGCACTGGTTCAACGGGAGCAAATTTACAAGGCCGCACGGCATGTAAACGGTTTCTAAACTTATTGGGTGGATATTTAGAGCAGCACAACACTTACTCTACCGGCCAAATTGACCGCATTGTGCCTTTTGTCTACGGCTCTGATGAGTTGTCACTTTTCTCTGAGGTAAAAAACTCCGATCTGGTGGTGATGTTTGGCCAGAATGTGGGGGAAACCCGCATGTCGGGAGGTGGGCAGTTTTATGAGCTGTTAACGGCGCTGGAAAAGAGTAAAGCGAAGGTCATTATTATTGATCCGCGTTTTACCGATAGCGTGACCGCGCTGAATGCAGAGTGGATCCCGATTCGGCCGGGTACTGATGCTGCATTAGTGGCGGCAATCGGCTATTGCCTGATTCAAGAAGGGCTGACGGATGAAGCATTCCTGAAAACATATTGTGTTGGCTGGGATGCAACAACATTGCCTGAATCAGCCCCCGAAAATGCCTCTTATAAAGATTATATTCTTGGCTCTGGCGCAGATAAGGTCGCTAAAACGCCTGAGTGGGCCAGTGAGATCACCGGTATTCCTGCCACCCGTATTCTTCAATTGGCGCGTGAAATGGGCAGCTCAAAGGCGGCTTGGATTTCACAAGGCTGGGGATTACAGCGAACGGCAAATGGTGAGCAATCCGCCAGATCGGTAATGATGCTGCCGATCATGACCGGAAATATCGGTAAGCCTGGTACTAATACTGGTGGTTGGGGCGGTAATGTTAAATACAGCGTGCCAAATTTCAGTATTCCTAATCCGGTAAAAACCTCTATTCCATGTTTTTTGTGGACTGACGCGATCGTTCGCGGCACAGAGATGACGGCTAAAAATGCTTATGTGCTGGGTAAAGAGAAGCTCGACACGAATGTGAAGTTTTTGTGGAACTATGCCAGTAACGTAACGGGCAACCAGCACTCTGATTTAAATAGAACACACCAGATCCTGCAAGATGAGTCTTTGTGTGAGTTTGTTTTAGTCTGGGATAACCATATGACGGCATCAACCCGTTATGCTGATTTGGTTTTGCCAGATGCAACTTCGGTTGAGTCGAGTGACTTAATTGATAATTCGTATGCCAGTGGTGCGTACCATTATATGGTGCGTTTGCAGCAGGCTATCCCACCATTATGGGAGTGCCGAACATCGTACGATGTGTTAAGTGAGCTGGCCAAAAAAATGGG
>NZ_JBOFRH010000193.1:0-4499 GCF_051650925.1 Plesiomonas sp. | reverse complement strand
ATATTGAGCTAAACGTGGTGGTGGCCCGTTCTGTACTGGAAAAACTGGGCCATTCGCTGGATGTGGCCATGACTGGCGAGCAGGCTTTACAGCTGTATCAGCCAGATAAATACAATCTGGTGTTACTTGATATTCAGCTCCCCGATATGACTGGCTTTGATATCGCCTGCCATTTGCGTGAGCGCTACAGCGCCTTACCACCACTGGTTGCCCTGACTGCTAACGTATTGAAAGATAAGAGTGAATATCTTGCCAGAGGTATGGATGATGCGTTAAGCAAACCGTTATCAGTCAAAGCGTTGCAAGCCATGCTTACCCGCCAACTGCCAGTAGCTAAAGTGAGCAATGAGCTCACGGCCACTGCCAATAACCCGATAGAGCAAGAGCCGGTCGATCAAGAACGCCATCTGAATACTGAGATGCTAGGGCAGTATCTTGAGCTGGTTGGGCCGGCATTGATGCTCAATAACGTTGATTTATTTGAGAAAATGCTGCCTGAGTACCTGGCTATTCTTGACTCTAACATGACTGCCCGCGATCAAGACGGGATCGTTTCGGAAGCACACAAGATCAAAGGGGCAGCCGGCTCTATCGGTTTAAAATATATTCAGCAGCTGGCACAGCAAGCGCAGTCACCGGATCTTCCGGCATGGTGGGATAATGTGGATGATTGGGTTGACGAAATCCATCGTGGTTGGCGTACCGATGTTGCGCTATTACGTCAGTGGATCAACACCCACGCAACCCACTCATAGCGCATAGTTAATAGTCTAAAAATCAGGTATAAAAAAAGGCGCACTCTGCGCCTTTTTTATACGGTTTATCACGTTACTGATTACAGGAAACTGAAAGAATTACTCTTCAAGTTCGCCGCAAAAACGATAACCTTCACCGTGAATAGTTGCGATAATCTCTGGCGTATCAGCAACCGACTCAAAATGCTTACGGATACGACGAATGGTAACGTCAACCGTACGATCATGCGGTTTCAGCTCACGACCGGTCATTTTTTTCAGCAACTCAGCACGCGACTGGATTTTGCCTGGATTTTCGCAGAAATGCAGCATCGCACGGAATTCACTGCGCGGTAACTTAAACTGCTCACCTGCTGGGCTAACCAGTGAACGGCTGTTGATGTCTAACGTCCAACCATTAAAGCAGTACTCTTCAACCAGACGACGCTCTTCTGTACCGCTACCGATATTCATTGTACGGGACAACAAATTACGTGCACGGATAGTCAGCTCACGCGGGTTGAATGGCTTGGTAATGTAGTCATCTGCGCCGATTTCCAGACCCAGAATTTTATCCACTTCATTATCACGGCCGGTCAAAAACATCAGCGCAATATTTGCTTGCTCGCGCAGTTCACGCGCCAGCAACAGGCCATTTTTGCCTGGCAAATTAATATCCATGATAACCAAGCTGATATCATGATCAGACAACATCTGGTGCATTTCGGTGCCGTCATTGGCTTCGTGAACCATGTAGCCTTCGGCTTCGAAAATACTTTTCAGCGTGTTGCGTGTAACCAGTTCGTCTTCGACGATCAAAATGTGCGGGGTTTGCATGTATGCTACCTAAGACAATGACAAAAATATGAATCTTGTTGTGTAAGATTATGCACTAAACATTACTCTGACTAATGCTTACTCTTCATGGGTAGTGCACAGAAATTAACTTATAATTCAGCTGCTTGTGCTTTCCTTAGGCGCGATGTTGGCACATTTACCTACGCAGAACACCGCAGATGTCGTCAATGACTAATGGCAGGAAATATTTTATATACGTAACATTCTATCTGTGTAACAGCATTATAACAATGCGCTATGCTCGACTAGCGAAAATAATATAAACTTGCTTGATATATATCAAAGTTTGCTAACCTTGCCAATCTTAGCCTAAAACGCATATAAAATATCACCATTTATCAATAATTTGTTTATCAATGTGTGCGGAATTCATGCTAATTATTAACAACAGACACACTCTTTACTGATTGATTCCCTCTGGCAGTTGTAACGTGTTTATTATCTGTCCGTTAGTGGATTTATGTACTATCGTTATTAGGTCGAATAATTAAGTAACTGTTTGAATTTAATAAAAAGGATCGAGCCATGCTGGATTTACTGCCTGATTTGTGTGATTGCTACGCAGAGTCACTGACGGTGTTACCACCGTTATTCCGCAATTTTGGTGGGAAGCCCATTTTCTATGGTTCAGTGGTCACCGTTCGTTGCCCCGAAGATAACTCATTGGTGCGGGAAATTGTCGCCCAACCTGGACATGGGCAGATTTTGGTGGTCGATGGCGCAGGATCGCTGCGACGCGCACTGCTTGGCGATCAATTGGCACACAAAGCACAACACAATGGCTGGGCGGGTATCGTAGTTTTCGGCGCGGTACGTGATGTTGGTGAGCTAGCACAGATGCCGCTTGGCATTCAGGCTCTCGGCGCTTGCCCAATGAAAACTGACAAGCGTGGGCTGGGTGAACACGGGATCAGTGTCGATATTCAGGGGATTAGAATTCACCCGGGCGACTGGTTGTATGCCGATCTAAACGGTATTGCCATTTCAAAAACCGAACTGGATCTAGCACAGCTGTAATCAGCAGTGCTCTACACATATTCCCAAAAACCAAAACAGCAAAAAGCCATGGCATTAAAAATCAACGCCCAAACCTAATCCAAGCTGGATGTCTGACACATTTTCTGATTTTTGCAGATTCATACCGGCTTTAATATCCATGGCCTGATTTAACTGCATGGCACTGCCAAAACCAATCGCAGCTTGGTAGGCATCACGGTTGGCTGAAGGGCGTGCTGCCGACTGGTTTTGCCAACTGACGGCGCTCTCTAGCCGTAGTGATTGTGTCAGCTGATAACTGACACCGCTAAGAATACCCTGATGCCGTTTACCAGTATTGATTGATGGGGCTGAGAGCTGATTGGCCACAAAAACCTGCCAGTGTGAGTTCATCTCAACCTCAACCCCGCTGGAGATATGCCACTCATCAAACGAGGTCAGCTCATTACCTGAATCAAAGTAGGGGCGAGTTTTAAAATCACTCAGCGATAATGCCGAAGCCGGAAAGCTCATCACAACGCTTATCAATACTGCGGCCAGTAACGGCATCACCACCGCACTGATCTGCTGATAGCTGGCGACATAACCTTTAACGGTGTCAATATCCCACCCAAACCCTGAAACTGAAGGCATAATCCAAATCCTTCTGAAAGCCACTGAAATACCATGCTTGCAACACACGCTGTTTCAGTATGTGTCATAACCGTTACTTTTTCCTGACACCGGCTTCTATTTTTTAATCAAACCGCTGTTACAGCATAATTTCACGCTACTTTTAAATCAGTTTCGCGAAAATCGGAGTTTACGGTGATACGGAAACACATCCTCAATATGACCCTGCTCTATTTTTTGCTGTAAATCACGCCAATAACGGGCTTCAAACAGATCACCATGTAACTCTTCAAATACCCGTTTTACCTGCGGGTTGATGCAAAGAAACGTACGAAACTCTTCAGGGAAAATATCCAGCGGCCCGACGCTGTACCAAGGTTCAGCGGCCATTTCATCTTCTAAATTTCGCGGTGCGGGAATATCGCGGAAATTCATCTCGGTCATGTAATTAATCTCATCATAGTCATAAAACACCACCCGACCATGACGTGTTACCCCAAAGTTTTTAAACAGCATGTCACCGGGGAAAATATTAGCCGCGGCCAACTGCTTAATGGCGCTGCCATACTCATCAAGCACCTGACGCAACTGCGCTTCATCGGCCTGCTCAAGGTAAATATTGAGCGGAGTCATTCGCCGCTCCATATACAGGTGACGGATGATCAGCTCATCACCGTTCTCTTCCAGCATTGAGGGGGCTTCACGGCGCAGTTCATCAAGCAATTCAGCGCAAACCCGTTGCCGTGGCAGCACAAAGTTCTCGTACTCTTGGGTATCGGCCATACGCCCGACCCGATCATGCTCTTTTACCAGCCGATATTTGCTCTTTACCGTTTCACGAGTCATCTCTTTTTGCGGCGCAAAACGGTCTTTAATCACTTTAAAAACCGTATCATAAGAGGGAAGTGTGAAAACCAACATCACCATGCCTTTGATCCCAGGAGCAATAATAAAAGGATCATCAGAACAGTCTAAGTGGCGCAGGTATTCACGATAAAACTCAGTTTTCCCGTGTTTTTGGCAACCAATCGCCGTATATAACTCAGCCTGAGTTTTGGCCGGTAAAACGGTTTGCAGCCAGCGAACCACCGCCGAAGGCACGGGTGCATGCACCATGAAATAGGAGCGCGCAAACCCAAATACGATACTGATATCGTCAAATTCGGTTAAGCAGGTATCGACAAAGATCCCGCCCTGCTGATTGTGGTGAATAGGCAGTACAAAAGGCGCATAGCATTGATTGGGTAAATTAATTCGCCCGATTAAATAGGCAGCTTTATTGCGAAAAAAAGGCTCACG
>NZ_JBOFRH010000192.1:0-5283 GCF_051650925.1 Plesiomonas sp. | reverse complement strand
GGCTGCATCAGCGATTCTCCTCATCTGATGGCATACCGTTTGAGGTTGGCAATTCACTGCCAATAATCACTTCATCACCGGCTTGCAAACCGCTGGTGACTTCGGCATTAACATCATTACGCAAGCCTAAGGTAATTGGCTGAGCCACTTTCTTGCCATTTTCTAAGACATACACTTCCGCTTTATCACCGCTAATCGTACCGGTGATTGCCGACAGAGGAATGGTCAAGACATCGTTGCGCTCGCCTAATTCAATGGTGACTTGTGCGGTCATCGCCACTCGTAATGTGTGTTTGGGGTTTGGCACCTCAAATTGTGCGTAGTAGTAAACGGCATTATTGGTGGTACCTGAGGTGGCCGTATTGGCATCATTAATATTGGTGGGTGCTAATTCGATACTGCGCAGCACGCCCTGATAGCGAGTATCTGGATCGCCGAGTAGGGTGAAATACACCGGCATCCCTGCGCGGATCCGCGCAACATCGGCTTCAGAAATTTGCGCTTTGACCGTCATGGTATCCAAATTGGCCAACTTAAGCAGGGTGGGAACTTGCTGCGTCGACACCAAAGTCTGACCCTGTTTAGCGACCAAACTGAGTACTGTGCCATCCATCGGCGCCGTGATCCGGGTATAACCCAATTCAGTTTTTGCCGTTTCTACATTGATTTCTGCGGCGGTAATATCTGCCCGTGCGGTACTGACCTCAGCACGGCTCACTGCCTCGTTGGCGATCGCGTTGTCCAAATCGGTTTGCGAACCGGCTTGGCGTGCATAAATTTTTTGCTGGCGCTGTAAATTCAGAAGATTCAGACGTTGCTGCGCCTCGCGGGTTTGCAACGTCGCCCGTGCTTTGATGAGATCGGCTTCAGCTGCGGACAGTTTGTTCTGCGCCAATTTCGGATCTATTTCCGCTAGCAAGTCACCTTTTTTAACGCGCTGACCTTCGGTTACCAGCAGGCGTGTGATTTGCCCGGAGACCTGTGCACCAACATCCACTTGCTCATAGGCTTGCAGTACGCCAGTGGCTTGTACACTTTGCTGAATATGGTGTTTGGCGACCGTAGTGGTCAGATAAGTCTGCTTATCGCTGCTTGGCCAAAATCCCCAAATAAGACTCACCAGAATCAGTAAGATAATCAGTGCAATGAAGAGTTTACGGCGAGGTGTTGCGCGACCCATAGTTGATTCATCATATATAACAGAGATGCGCCATTATACGGGTAGCCATGCCGGAATCGAAAGGTCAAAGATCCGGCAGGGCTTTTCGGTTGTCGTGACGTATGGGTTATAGTGAGGTATAGCCGTATAACCAGTTCAACGAAGAGGGACGTGAAGCTCGCTCAGTATTATCCGCCGATTCCTCTTGGCACTCTTGCACAACGATATTGCTATTTTTAACCTGTCGTTTAACCGACTGCAGTGCATTATGTGGTATTGAAGTGGTTGGGATTTTCAAAATAAAGGAAATACCTAACTCGCAGCCTTTGGCTGCCAGCTTGCGCAGTTTCTTAAAATAAACCGAGCGAAAACAAGCCGGAGTAGCGGCAAAAGAAACCGTCTTGATCGACATATTGAAAATGATATCCAGACTTTGGTATAGCTCGTCTAAATCTTGTGCGTCTTTAACCGGTTCGTCTGATTCACTCGGGGCAACGAGAGCTTGAGTCGCATGCGAAGCATGTTCTGTTGAAACATGACATCGCGTAATTTTACCCGATTGATCAAAAATCAATTGGTACGCCAGTTTTGATGGCGATGAGAGATGAGTATCTGTAGCCAAGATGGTATCCCGCAGCTTCTTGTTTATGGGTGTCACTTTACAGCGTAGCTGGTATTTCTATATATGCCACACCGTTACGTTAATTAGGTTTTGCTGTGACATTATTACTGCGAGTTACTGATGTTTATAGATGAGCAGGTGAATAGCGCTATTCACTCTATAAATAGATCCTTTTGCGGCAAAGCACGCTCAGAATAACATGATGATATGTAATCCTTTTCCTTTTTGGCACTCAACAGCCTTACGCCAAAGCATAATTAGTATTATGCGAAGAATATTTATTCTGTTGTTGATACATGTCAAACAACGTAGCTATATGACATTATGGATGTATCTTTAAAAATATAAAACTAACTGTTATGTAATATAGCTACTAATTTCAGATCACTGATTAATTCTATTAATTATGTGTTTTTTTATAAATTCTGCGCATGTGACAGGTTTACCAAAGAAATACCCTTGTAAAAAATTAACCTCCAATGCTTGCAAATGACGAATTTGCGTCATGGTTTCAACCCCCTCAGCAACAGTGATAAGTTTCAAACGGTTTGCCAAATCAATCACGTTATTCACAATATGCTCAGCAGGAGAATTCTCCCCAATCATCTTGATAAACATTTGGTCAATCTTCAACGCATCAATATGAAAGGTTTGCAAGTAAGAGAGACTAGAATTACCCGTGCCAAAATCATCCAACGCAAATAAAATACCCAGATCATGTAGTTCAGTGAAAATCTCACGCGTCATGGGATTGTCAGTGAGCATTTCACGTTCAGTTATTTCTAATACCAGCGTGATCGCGCCTTGTGGGAAGGCCGCCAGAAAATTACGGCAATCAGTCACAATGTCTTTATTTTTGAAATGGGTATAGCTGATATTAAAGCCAAAATGAAAATTGGGCGGTAGCAGCGCTTCTTGCGCCGCGAAAATGGTACGCACCTGATGCATGATGCTACGCGTCATCGGTACAATTAACGCACTTTCTTCGGCTAATGGAATGAACTGATTCGGCGGGATCAACCCTAATTGCGGATGTTGCCAACGCATCAGTATCTCACAGCCATGCAAACCAAAGTCTTGACTACGTACAATCGGTTGCATGTAAGGGACAAACTCATTTTGCGCTACTGCACGCGCCAGCATGCTAATCGGTGAAACCACTCGGCTGAGATAACGGTAAGTAATGTACGCGAACAGCAACCCAATCAAAATGAAGACTGCGATACTAGCATGAGAATTATCGATAGCGTACCAAAGCAGCTTACGACTGGAGATCTGCGTTAGTACCTCATACGGGTAGTGATCCGACTCCATAACTTGGGTAATTTTCTTCTGTGGCAAAGGGCCGCTATGCACAGTGCCATCGGCAGTCATCCACTTATTTCCAATACGCACCACTATTTGTAAGTGATTGCTGAGTAAATTCAGCGTCTGATGCAAATACAAACCATCAATGCCGACCAGTACGGCAAGCCTATCAGGCCCTGTATGGCGAAAGGCTATCAGCGGCGAGCCAGGCGTCACTGAGCTGCCATTCATCAAATACAATTTGCCTTCGTAATAATTGGCCAGCTCAAAATCAGAATTCTTTTTCCCTGACAGGATCGTGCAATAAATATTATTATCTAAAGCAATATTTACATTCCTGACATAAGGAATCGTGATTACCTGATAAAGCATCTTCTTTAGCATGGCATCAGAGCAGCTTAGGTCTGCTGACGAAGCGATATTGTTAGCGGCCTGTTCCGCTCGCTCAAAAATATAGTCAAACTGGGTTATTGCAATCTGCAACCTACGTTCAGTTTCTTGTTTTAGTTCAGTTTTTGCTTGCCATACAATTGCCATCCATCCGACCGAAATCATTAGAATGAAAACAAGTAAGGCAATGAAAATACGACTAACCAGACTTTTTTTAACGAGTTCAATCATTCTTTTTTAGCAAGTTAGTAAGAAATAAAACAAAGGGGATGATATTTTTTACGAGTATACGTTAACTGTGATGTCAATTCATAAGGTTTTCTGAATGCATGTTCAAACGGTTTAATCATTTGAATTAAATAACACCGATTAACAATCAAATGGCGTAAAAAAAACAAATAACGACACGCAATTGACGGTATATTTCTAATTGTTTCAGCGGCATTTTGCAGTGAGAGTTAAGGTCAAAGCCCATATACAGGAATTTTCAAAAAAGAAGGCGCCATAAAAGGCGCCCTATTTTATAAATCATTGCTATGCATGCTAGTGCATTGCCGGGCGTTATGGAAACACTGACATAAACAAGAAAGTAGCAAATAACACGATGTGGGTAACCCCTTGCATGAGCGTTGTTTTACCGGTGCTAATGGTTTGGGTGCTCACCAATAAAGTCAACGCCAGCATGATTGTCTCTTTGGTATTCAGCCCCAGAGTCAGCGGTTGATCCAGATAGATAAAAATTGCTGCAACAGTAGGGATTGTTAGCCCAATACTGGCCAAGGCGGAGCCTAATGCGAGGTTCATACTGGTTTGTAATTGATTCGCTCTGGCCGCACGAAATGCGGAAATACTTTCCGGCATTAATACCAAGGCGGCAATAATAATCCCCACAACCGCTTGTGGTGCACCAATGATAGAAACAAACGCCTCTAATGTCGGAGAAAGCAATTTTGCTAACCCCACCACTGAGACTAAGCACACAAGCAACGCAAAAATATCTAGGACTAACCAGCCACCAGGGCTATGGCTTTCCTCTTCAATACTGACCTCATCTTCAACCGAACTAAACATAAAATACTCTTTATGTTTAACCGTCTGAATAAAAATGAACGACAAATATAGAACCAGCGACACAATACCGGCAAAAGCCAGCTGCGATGATGAAAACACCGGACCATCCGCAGAGCTGGTAAAATTCGGGAGGACGAGGGTTAAAACGCATAAGGCCGTCAAAACTCCAATGGCCGTGCTCGCGCCACGCTCCTGAAAGCCTTGCTCATTATGGCGTACACCACCAATGAACAGGCAAAAGCCGATAATGCCGTTAAGAATAATCATTACAGCAGAGAACACGGTATCTCTGGCCAAGGTGAGATCGCCAGCATTACCGTCGCCACTACCGGATAACATGATAGAGATAATGAGCGCAACTTCGATGACCGTTACAGCCAGGGCCAGCACTAATGTGCCCAGCGGTTCTCCCACCTTATGCGCAATTCGCTCAGCATAGTAAACCGCAGAAAATACCGCGTACATCAAGGCGATGGCCGTGAATGCGATCATCAGGGCCGAGTCGCTTCCGGTAGCATAAACAATGCCCAATGCACCTAATGAGAGGAGTGGAGAAGAGTGTTTTAGTTTTAGTTTCAATAGGTTGTCCTCAACGCGCGTTCATCAATTAAGGTTCACGGATCAAAACGGCAATGTACGAAGTAGAAATAGACGTTCCCAAAAACGCATACGTCACCCATGTCGGGCGCTCTTGGCTATTTGACAAGTTAGTTTGCATCGCCGCGGTCGTAAA
>NZ_JBOFRH010000191.1:0-12130 GCF_051650925.1 Plesiomonas sp. | reverse complement strand
TGACGAGTAAGTAAATGACATAACACCAGTGTGCGGTTTATCGCCACTGGTGTTTTTTCCGCTATTCCGCTATTCCGCTATTCCGCTATTCCGCTATTCAAGCATACTGAACATGGAAACTTTTCCCTGATTAATTTCGCTCGGATCACAGCAAAAAAGCAACATATGCCGCATTCTATTAACCAGACAAGATAAACAACCCATTTTGCTGCAATAGGTGCAACATATGTACGAACATTTGAAGAATTTAGGTATTACCAACCCAGAAGAGATTGACCGCTATAGCCTGCGTCAAGAGAGTTACTGCGATATTTTGAAAATCTACTTTCAAAAGGAAAAAGGCGCGTTTTTTGCCAAAAGTGTAAAATTCAAATATCCGCGTCAGCCAAAAACAGTTCCAATTGAGGGTACTGCGCAAGAGTACAAAGAGATCACCGAAATTAACCCCAATTTAGGTCATTTGATTGAAGAGCTGGATCAGATTTGTGCACAAGACAGTGCTGAACTGGATTTGAAGAAGAAGATTTTGTCTGACTTACGTCATTTAGAAAAAGTGGTTTCCCACAAAATTGCTGAAATCGAAGCAGATCTTGAGACCTTGACCAAGCAGCGTTAAACCGTGAAAAATGTCGATTAGCGATGCATTACGCATAGTGCAGATAACAAAAAGCCTCGTGGATCACGAGGCTTTTTTCATGCGATAAAGCGGAGTATTACTCGCCTTTATTTGCCGCTTGTACGTACAGCATCTCAAGAGCCAGCGTTGCCGCTGCCAGAGAAGTCAGCTCTGCGTGATCATAGGCCGGAGCCACTTCAACCACATCCATACCCACGATATTCAGACCTTGCAGACCACGAACAATTTTCAGTGCGCGATCTGAAGTGATACCACCGATAACCGGAGTACCAGTACCTGGAGCGTGTGCCGGATCCAAACAGTCGATATCGAATGTCAGATAAACAGGCATATCACCCACAATAG
Source organism: Plesiomonas sp. (assembly GCF_051650925.1). NCBI lineage: Bacteria > Pseudomonadati > Pseudomonadota > Gammaproteobacteria > Enterobacterales > Enterobacteriaceae > Plesiomonas > Plesiomonas sp. The sequence goes on along the minus strand of NZ_JBOFRH010000191.1, from coordinate 11,148 downwards.
ATTTCACTTGAGCAACGATGTCTTCAACAGTGCGATCATTTACTTGTGGTGCATCAAGTACGGTAAAGCCGTTGTCACGGTCATACTCGGTACGGATACCAATTTGCACTGATTTGGTTGGATCAATCAGGCCTTCTTTTGGTGCAGTATAGAACATAGTACCGTGGTCAAACTCGCAGCCCCATGCATAGGTATCAGTGTGCGCATCAAAATGGATCAGCGCCATTTTACCGAAATGCTTCGCGTGAGCACGCAGCAGTGGCAGAGTCACGAAGTGATCACCACCGAAAGTCAGACAACGCTTACCGGCAGCCAGCAATTTTTCAGTGTGCGCCTGCAGCGTTTCGCTCATGTCGCGTGCATCACCAAAGTTGAACACAACATCACCACAGTCAACGACTTTCAAACGATCACGGAAGTCGAAATTCCATGGGAAACGGTTATGTTCCCATGCTAGGTTGGTAGACACTTGACGCATAGCACCGGCACCGTGGCGTGCACCCGCACGGCCAGAGGTTGCCATATCAAATGGGACACCGGTAATTACCCAATCAGCATCGCTGTCATATGGCATAAAGTTTAATGGCAAACGCAGGAAGCCAAATGCGTTGGAAACCAGAGACATATCTGGTTTATTACCTAAGGTGCTCATAAATACCTCAACTTAAAAAAACAGTGCGCCACGATTTTACGCGGCTGGCGGCGAAGATTTTAATCTGTTGGAAGCTCTGCTTCCAGTGTTAAATCTCTTCTAAGTATGTATAACCGTAAAGACCTGCTTCAAGTTCTGACAAGTATTGCTGTTGTAACAATTCAGGCAGACCGGATGCCTGTACTTGATCACGATAGCGACCCAGCAAGGTTTCAGGATCAAGACGCACATACTCCAGCATTGTGGCTACGGTATCACCGTCACTTGAGGCATACACCTCCACATCACCATTTTCAAACACCTGCACATCCATACTGGCGGTATCGCCAAACAGATTGTGCATGTTGCCCAAAATCTCCTGATACGCACCGACCATAAAAAAGCCCAGTAATGGCGGATTTTCCGGATCATATTCCGGCATCGGCATCGTGGTCTCTACCCCATCACCGTCAATATACTGATCAATTTCACCGTCAGAGTCACAAGTGATATCCAGCAGTACAGCGCGGCGGGTTGGTGCTTCATTTAGATGCTCAAGTGGCAACACAGGGAACAGTTGATCAATGCCCCACGAGTCTGGCATTGACTGGAACAGAGAGAAGTTCACGTACAGTTTATCGGCCAGACGCTCTTGCAGCTCATCAATAACAGGGCGATGAGCACGGTTGGTTGTGCTCAATAAGCTATTGATTTTAATGCACAGTGCTAGATGTAGCTGCTCAGCATAAGCGCGCTGAGACAGGTTCAACACCCCCACCGAGTATTGAGTATGCACATCAGACAGATCAAACTGACTTTCATGCAACCACGCCCGCAATGAACGCTTATCTAATGACTGACACAGCTCTTGCCACGTTTCCCACATGCTGTGCAACACCCGTGGTGCATCAGCCGCCGGCGCTTGTGGTTCTGATGGCTCATGACGCTCAAGGCCGATAACATTCGAGACCAGAACCGCATGGTGTGCGGTTGTTGCACGGCCAGATTCAGTAATAATCAGCGGGTGTGGCAGATTATTTTGTCGGCACGCTTCACCAATGCCCCAAACAACAGTACTGGCATACTCATTCAGGCCATAGTTTACCGAGCAATCTGACTGAGTGCGGGTACCTTCATAGTCAACACCCAAACCACCGCCAACGTCAAAACACTCAATGTTAACGCCCAGCTTGTGCAACTCAACATAGAAGCGCGCACTTTCGCGTACACCCGTGGCAACATCACGAATATTGCCAAGCTGTGATCCTAAGTGGAAGTGCAAAAGCTGTAAGCTTTCAATACTGTTTGCTGCACGCAGCATCTCAACCAAACGCAATACCTGTTCGGCTGACAGGCCAAATTTCGATTTCTCGCCGCCCGATGACTGCCACTTGCCTGAGCCTTGTGAAGCCAAACGTGCACGCACGCCCAAACGTGGGATCACATCCAGCTTTTTCGCCTCTTCCAGCACCAGCTGAATTTCAGAGAGCTTCTCTATCACCAGATAGACTTTGTGTCCGAGCTTTTCGCCGATCAGTGCGGTACGCACATACTCACGGTCTTTGTAGCCATTACAGACAATAATGCTGCGGGTTAAACCAGCATGGCCCAAAACGGCCATTAATTCAGCTTTTGAACCCGCTTCAAGCCCGAGTGGTTCACCCGCACTGACCAGTGATTCGATCACTCGGCGATGCTGGTTTACCTTAATCGGGTAAACCAGCATATAGTTATTTTCATAGCCAAAATCGCTGCGTGCACGCTTAAATGCCGCGTTGATAGAGCGCAAACGGTGCTGCAATATTTGCGGGAAGCAAAACAGTGTTGGCATCTGCTGCCCTTCGTTTTGCAGCTCGCGTACCAGATCGGCCAAATCAACCCGTGCCTGTGGCACATCCGGATTTGGACACACAGTAACATGCCCCAGTTCATTGACATCAAAATACCCACCGCCCCAATGAGCAACGTTATACGTGCGTAGAGCTTTAACGGCTGTACGGTTCGGCATCGTATTTTCCTTTATCTGGTGTGAAGTGACATTGTGGCTCACCGTAGTGGCGTGCTCGACCAAAATATCTGTCATTGCTTTCTAACCCTTGCATGACAGTTTAACGGCATCCAGCACATACTGCTGAAAATTCAGGCAGCGCTGGGTTGGAGTCACGGGGAAATCCCCCCGCGGGGTTTGAAATCATCACCAATATCTGAATTCTGCACGTAATACGTCGCACATCTGCATAAAACAGCATGTGTGGCATTAATGACAATCAATACAGATCAAATGAAAAAAGATCACTACGCAGCGTATCGCTTTTGTGATTTTTCCAGCGGCCATACTACGGGCTGCTGCGTGCGCAGGATGAAAGCGATAAGAGAAGAAAAGAGAGTTCGCAGAGGAGTTCGGGTGTGAATAAGCACAAGGGGCGATAAAGAACAGAACAAGAACCCAGTACGCCGCATAAAAGAAGCAACGTTGCGTGATAAATCAGGCAATAGCCAAGATGAGTGCATGTTCACGATCTCCATTCATCCTTGAGTGCTTCTGTATAACCACAGGTCCCAAGGGGTAAAACCACCTCTTGCTTACGCATTTGGTTAATAAAATAAACGCAGTACTATTTAGCGTAGAACCGCTGCCTGCCTTATACCATGCCATATCTGTACGCGTAATAAAATCGGTCAGAATGCGCCGCGATTTATACCGAGATCTGCGTCTAAATGCAAAGCGAAATTTTGCTAGAAATGCCGCTGTAATCACAAGAAACGATTTGCAAAAAAATTTGCTAGCAATACCGTCGGGGGGAATTTAGAATAGCCATCCAGATGTGGATACATCCACAAGAGACTGCTTGTGGATATGTCTACACATGACAACGGGCAACTTTTTTTACTTTTTTGATTTTTCGGAGCTTGGCATCTTATGACAAGACACCTGTTTACCTCGGAATCCGTTTCCGAAGGGCATCCTGATAAAATTGCTGACCAGATTTCTGACGCCGTACTGGACGCCATTCTGAAGCAAGATCCTAAAGCACGCGTGGCTTGTGAAACCTACGTTAAAACCGGCATGGTACTGATTGGCGGTGAGATCACCACCACAGCATGGGTTGATGTAGAAGAGCTAGCACGTAAAACGGTATGCGATATCGGTTATACCAGCTCACAAATGGGTTTTGATGCAAACTCTTGTGCTGTGTTAAGTGCAATCGGTAAGCAATCTCCTGATATTAATCAAGGGGTTGACCGTTTAGATCCGCTAGAGCAAGGCGCAGGCGACCAAGGTCTGATGTTTGGTTATGCCAGCAATGAAACTGATGTGCTGATGCCTGCCCCTATCACTTACGCACACCGTTTAATGGAGCGTCAGGCTCAGGTGCGTAAAGACGGAACTCTGCCGTGGCTACGCCCTGATGCAAAGAGCCAAGTGACCTTCAAGTATGAAGATAACAAGGTTGTCGGCATTGATGCGGTGGTATTGTCAACACAGCACAGCGAGTCTATCGGCCACAAAGAGCTGCAAGAAGCGGTGATGGAAACCATCATCAAGCCAGTACTGCCTGCCGAGTGGTTGTCAAAAGAGACCAAATACTTCATCAACCCAACGGGCCGTTTTGTTATCGGCGGACCAATGGGCGATTGCGGTCTGACTGGCCGTAAAATTATTGTAGATACCTACGGTGGTGCAGCACGTCACGGTGGCGGCGCATTCTCAGGTAAAGATCCGTCAAAAGTTGACCGTTCTGCCGCTTACGCTGCACGCTATGTTGCTAAAAACATCGTTGCTGCGGGCTTGGCTGATCGCTGTGAAATTCAGGTTTCTTATGCTATCGGTGTGGCTGAACCCACTTCCATCATGGTGGAAACCTTCGGCACAGCAAAAGTGGCTGAAGAGCTGCTGATTACGCTGGTCCGTGAGTTCTTTGATCTGCGCCCATATGGTCTGATCAAGATGCTGGATCTTATCCAGCCAATCTACCAGAAAACCGCAGCATACGGCCACTTTGGTCGTGAAGAGTTCCCGTGGGAAGCAACAGACAAAGCCGATGCGCTGCGTGAAGCCGCGGGTCTGAAATAAGTCAGACAGTGGTCATTCCTACAGTGCTGTGATAGGCTTTTTGCCGTTACTGCGTTAACACTCTCGAAACCGGGTCATGTGCCCGGTTTTTTATTATCTGTCTGATTTGATACGTAGCGATTGCCATGACTGCCCGCACTTTTGCCGTTCCCATAGCGCTGCAGCAGCAGGTTTTACAACGGTTGCAAAGCTGTATTGCACTGGCCGAACAGCAATTGCATTATGCTATTCCAATGCCTGTGCTCAATTATCGTCAGCGCGGAATGACAGCAGGCAGTGCACATTTGCAGCAATGGGAAATTAGGCTCAATCCGGTGTTATTGACCGAAAATGGGCAGACCTTTATTGATGAAGTGATCCCACATGAAGTTGCTCATTTGCTGGTGCATTTGCATTTTATTCAGCGCAATGTAGGGCAAGAGCGTACCCCTACAAATACCCGTTGCCGAACCAGAGTCTCCCCACACGGACAAGAGTGGCGCTGGATGATGCAAACCATTTTAGGGCAACCGGCAAAACGCACGCACAGCTTTAACGTCAGCTCGCTACGCGGAGCTACATTCCCTTATCAATGCAGTTGTCAGCAACATGCGCTGACGGTACGCCGTCATAACCGTATTTTGCGGCAGCAAACACAATACCGTTGCGTACACTGTGGTGAAATTTTAACGCCACTTGCCTGACTATCAGCTACGATCAATATCAGGTTCTACCCAAAACAATAAGACACAGGTTTATGATTATGCTGCGTCACATCGTAGGTTACTCTCTTTTTGCTCTTCCTATTCTGATCTCACCTGCACAGGCGGCAACCACTGCGCCACAGACATTTCGTCAGGCCAAAGTGGTCGCGGCAGAGATTGCGCGTGAACACCCGTACACATTTTATTGCGATGCCCCTATCCGCTGGCAGGGAAAAAAAATGGTGCCAGATCTGAATGCTATTGGCTATCAGGTGCGCAAAAATGAGAACCGAGCCAACCGTATTGAGTGGGAGCACGTTGTTCCAGCTTGGGAGTTTGGCCATCAACTGCAATGCTGGCAAGACGGCGGGCGTAAAGCGTGTGAAAGTGATACCCGTTTTAGAAAAATGGAGTCAGACCTGCATAACTTGCAGCCATCAATTGGTGAGCTAAATGGTGATCGCAGTAATTTCCAGTATTCGCAATGGAATGGTGGAGAAGGCCAGTATGGTCAATGTGATATGAAGGTTGATTTTAAAGCCAAGCAAGCAGAGCCGCCAGTTAGAGCGCGTGGTGCGATCGCTCGAACCTATTTCTATATGCGTGATCAGTACGATCTGCGTCTATCCCGCCAGCAAACCCAACTGATGACCGCATGGGATAAAACCTATCCAGTTACTGATTGGGAGTGCAAACGCGATAATCTGATTGCGAAAAAACAGGGCAACCACAATGAGTATGTTCAAAAAGCGTGTCTGCAAGCCGGTAAAGGCCAGAACTAAACGCGAAACAGAATAGACTTAACTTAAACGTACTGACTTAAATGTACTGAATAGTGCTGAAAATGAGCCATTCATCGTTAACATGAATGGCTCAATAAACTGATTTACCCAGTTACCGCAATTTTAGCACTCCACTGCTGACCACTGGCCATCAGTAACGGCAGTTGTGCTAACTTCTCCTGCCATTTTGACTGTTTATCCTGAGGTAAACGGCCATATAACGCCAAGATAATATCGGTACGGCGTTCAAGTTTTGCAATTTGACGGCTGATATCCCGTGCATTCGGTTGCAACAACCAGTGCCGCCACTCCTGATGCCACGCAAGGAAGTGGTTCTTTAAACGGGTTTCAGTGTCATCAGGCAGCAGAATATGCTGCACCAGTGGAAACAGTAATGACACCCCCAAACACGCCCAGCACATCACAAAAAAGCGCTGAACATACAGCTCACTTGGGATGTAGTTATTACTGCCGGAGTTGATCATTACCGACATCAGTGACCCCACCACCGCCAACAACCGGTTAGTGCCATGCAGCAACCATGCAAGAGGCAAATACACCACTATAAGCATAATAATCAAGCCGCTATCTGTGCCGACACGTGGCATCACCAGTACAAAAATCGGGAATAGCACCACACTACCGATAAACAGCGGCAGCAAAAATAACCGCGCCGGTACTTTTTCTGCATACTGTGACATCAGCAGTGAAACGCAGCCCAGCAGCACCACCAGATTCCCGCCTGGCCAGCCGGTATAACGCCAGATAATCAGGCTCAAGGCACACACCAACCCAACAGCAAATGCGCTAAGGAGTGGCGAATCAACCCCCGCTTTTAACAAACGATTTTGCCATTGCCAGCGCAGTAGACTTTTCGAGCAGCCCTGACCGGAAACCAGTTGTTTAGCATCTTGCTGCATTAAATCGAGCAGTGAACCGGCCCTGAACGGATACGGAGCGACCGGTAACGGCTGTTCATCATGCAGCGCCTGAATCAGTGCTGATACCCATGCCAGCTCGCCGGATGCCGGCACCGGATATTTTATCCGCCATGCATAGAGATGACGTGCCAGTTGCTCAACCCCGTATAACGTGCCGATTGCCCGTTTTTGTGGATCGTGCAGCACACGATAATCGCCATAATTGCGTGATAACCGAAAACGTAAAGCACGCAGATCACCGAGCAGCGCGAAAAAGTATTTTGACACTTGTGCAGGCGGTTCATTTAGCCACTGCTGCAGTGAGTGAAGCAGCGCCTTTTGCTGCGCCTGATGGCTGCTGCCAACCTCCAGCGGCCACAGTACGTGGAATACATAGATAGTTGTCGCACCGATAAACACACAGCCGATACGATCCATCATCACACTGAAAGAGCTTTCCGGATCTAAAATCGCGTAACTGATCATGATCAGAAAACCGACCATCACCCAGCGCCAAAAGTCCTGCCATGCAAAGTGGACCAAACTGGCATACGCCAACACAATAATACTGAAGCTACAAACCGCAATAAGCAGCACGGGCTCTTGAATAAAATTCCAGACTGTAAAAAAGCCCCACACCACACCTAAAACAGTACCGGCAATACGCTGCCACCAACGCATTTGCGCTTCACCCACCGTACCGGCTTCCACCATAAGTACACTGGTGGGTGCCCATAACGGGTTGTGCATGCCTAACCCCATCGCCAAAAATAGGCTTAGGATCAAAGCCAGTGTCAGGCGCAGTGATCGCCAAAAACGGTGTCGGTTCATCACTTATTGCTCAGCTTTCAAATTCACCGTGGCAGTCAGGCCCGGTAAAATCTGTAACTCTTCCGGCCGCTGATCAAAGACCACTTTAACCGGTATATTCTGCGCCAAACGTACCCAGTCAAACACTTTAGGCAGATTCGGGATCAGGCTATTTGCACTGCCCATATCCTGCGGATTGAGTGCTCGGCCAATACTGTCTACATGCCCCGGAATAGCGCGGTTTCCGTAAGCCATCAGGGTGATATCAGCCTTCATGCCGGGTTTGATTTTCGCCAGATCAGTTTCAGAAAATGCCCCTTCAACCCACATATGCTCGGCATCAACTTGTGCAATAACCGGTTTCCCCGCCTGCGCAAAGTCACCTGCGTGAATATTCACAGATGATACAAACCCATCGGCAACGGCATACAAACTGGTACGATCCAAATCGAGTTGTGCTTTTGCCAGTGCCACACGCGCAGCTTGCAATAAGGTGTTATTTTTACCCACGATACCCAGTTGAGCCTGTGCTTGAGCTTGTTTACTGCGAGCAGCTTGTAAATCAGACAGGGCGATATTGACATCACGCTGGGCTTGGTCGTAACTGCTTTGTGACAGTGTTTTTTGCTGCCACAAACGCTGAACCCGCGATAAATCTTTTTGTGCATATTGATAACGGGTTTGCGCCGCTTCTACACTGGCCCGCGCGTTATTCACCCCTTCCTGAAGCTGCTGAACTTGCTGTTGTGCACTGGCCAGATCAACCTGCGCTTTATCCACCGCTAACTGATATGGGCGCGAGTCAATACGCAGCAGTAACTGCCCTTTGGTGATCGGCTGGTTATCAGTTACCGCCACCTCAACAATCGCACCATTTACTTCTGGTGCTAATGAGACAATATTGGCACGGACAACCGCATGACGGGTCTGTGGTGAGCTAGTGTGGTACTTATAAGCCCCCACGATCACCAGCAGCGCAACCGCAATAACCCCGAACGAAACAAAAACCTTACGGCGACGGATATCTACAGACATAATCACTTCTTATATTATTCGTTGAATGAGACTCACCTGCGGATCAGGCTTATTGATACAGTAAACTGAACAGCGCCAGCAGCGCACAACCGCTGATCCAGAGCACTAAGCGGGGATGCCACACATGGCGTAACCACTGGCGGCGTGAAATAACGCGAATCAACAAAGACATAGTGATAAATGCCAGTAAACCCAGCACTACCAAGCGTGGAATATAGATGTCAAAAAACACCACATCATGAGCAAGAAACGTATCAGAGAGAAACAGACTCATAGGGGATCACTTGTACTCGTTAACTCATGTTCGATACCGGTTAATACCCGCCGTAACTGTTTCACTACAGCACCAAAATGGGCCGTTTCAAAATCAGTTAAGCCACGATCAACCCGTTGTAAATACAATGGTAATTCAGTTGCCATAAACGCATGCCCAACAGGTGTCAGGTGCACATAAACAGAACGGCGATCATCAGGATTCACTTGCCGCTCAATCATGCCCTGCCCCTCTAAAATACCCAGCTGCTTGGTGATAGATGCACGCGCTACCCCCAGAATTTCAGCTAAATCACTCGGTAAAAGCGCATGATCCGGCGTAACAAACAGTACGCGCAGGATATAAAAACGCCCCGCCTGCTGACCCGACAGCTCTGCTATCTTTACTAAGCCTAGACGTAATTTGTCGATCTCTTCAAAAAAATCTATTGATAAGCGGATACGCTCTAGATCCAGTGTCGGAAGGTGTTTCTCACAATAATTTAATGTTAAACGATGTTGTGTTGTCACGCGCTCACCTCACAATAAGCCCTTTGCAGATACACGTTATAGTATGCCGCAATATTGGCCTGATGATGCCCAATGCAACAAAGCTCACACAGCTTGTTGGTTTTGATTATAGTTAGCCAGCTAACTAACAGCAAGACCTAGATCACATAAAAACAAGTTTTGATACAAAGCAGCAGCGCCCCGAGAGGCATGTTAAGATGACCAGATAATTGACTACTACATATCACTAGTGACCTATGCGCATACCACGTATTTATCACCCTCATCATATAGAGATCGGGCAAACTGTCGCACTGTCAGACGATGCCGCCAACCATGTCGGACGCGTACTGCGCATGCGAGTTGGCGATCAACTCGCGCTGTTTGATGGCAGCAATCAGGTGTTCAGTGCCAGCATCACCGAAAACAGCAAAAAACAGGTGCAGGTGAATATCACCGACCAACAGGCTGATGATCGCGAATCCCCTTTGCAACTGCACCTTGGACAGGTGATTTCACGCGGTGAAAAAATGGAGTTCACCATTCAAAAATCGGTCGAGCTAGGTGTGAACGTGATCACGCCGCTGATTTCTGAGCGCTGCGGCGTTAAACTCGATGCCGAACGGATGGAGAAAAAAATCCAGCAGTGGCAAAAAATTGCGATTGCTGCCTGTGAACAGTGCGGACGTAATACCCTACCGCTGATTCGCCCACTGATGAAACTTGAACAGTGGTGTGCCGAAGAAGATGGCAGCTTAAAGCTAAATTTACACCCGCGCGCACGCTACAGTATTAATACACTGCCTGCGCTGCCGCCTGCCGGTGTACGTTTGCTGATTGGCCCCGAAGGTGGGTTATCGGCAGAAGAGATAGGCATGACAGAGACCTATCATTTTACCGAAACGCTGCTCGGCCCACGGGTATTACGCACAGAAACTGCGGCGCTTACTGCGATTACCGCACTACAAGTTCGCTTTGGCGACCTCGGTTAAGTTAAGGAGTACATATGATTAAGTTGGGTATCGTGATGGACCCGATTGCGGACATCAACATCAAAAAAGACTCTAGCTTTGCGATGCTGCAAGAAGCACAAGCACGCGGTTATCAGCTGCACTATATGGAAATGGCCGACCTCTATTTAGAGAGCGGCGAAGCCAAAGCCCGCACCCGCACGCTGACCGTACAAAACGATAAACAGCACTGGTATGATTTTGGAACTGAGCAACAGATCTCTCTGGGCGATCTTGATGTTATTTTGATGCGTAAAGACCCGCCGTTTGATACCGAATACATCTACGCCACCTATATTCTCGAACGCGCCGAAGAGACAGGTACGCTGATTGTCAATAAGCCACAAAGCCTGCGTGATTGTAACGAAAAACTGTTCACCGCCTGGTTTCCTGAACTCACGCCGACCACGCTGGTTAGCCGCAGCGCTGACATGATCCGC
>NZ_JBOFRH010000190.1:0-1018 GCF_051650925.1 Plesiomonas sp. | reverse complement strand
TCGCTACCACAACAACCATTGCGGGGCAGCGTAATGCTGGAAGGGGAAACAGAATCCATTGTTGGCGCGGTATGGCGGCGGCTTGCCGCATTGGGTATTCGGGAGAGCGGATTTTGACACATCGAAAATAAAACCTGTCGATAGTGATAAATATATTAATCAGTTGAATCTATTAAATCGTTCTTAATGTGACGCTATAAGAAATAATTTATTTCACCGACGGAAAATACCGACTACCTAGACTATGTTCTTATTATGGTTTTTAGCCACATCAGGATGTTACTACATAACATCCTGATTGACTCCGCGCTCTGCGGGTTACAGCAAGACGATTAAAACTACCAGATACGCGTCACTATGCAGTGAGGCAACTATCAGCCTAAGGAGAGGTGTGTATGAAGCGAGTACAGCGTTTGTTTACCCCATCAGCCATTGCGTCAGCACTGAGTGTCGGTATGTTTCTACCGCAAGCGGCGCTTGCCTGTAATGGTGCAGGTGATGAATATATTGGTAGTGTTTGTTATATGGCAACCAGATATTGCCCTGAGGGATACTTGCCCGCCGATGGTCGAACGTTGAACGTCAACGGTTACCAGGCACTCTATTCACTGATTGGCAATATCTACGGGGGTACAGCGCCGACGACCTTTACTCTACCCGATCTGCGCGGCAAAACCGCGATCGGTACAGGTACGGCAGCCACTCCATCAGGTAACGTCACTTATACGCTCGGTAAAGCCATTGGTCAGGAAACGGTAATAGGAAACGGCAGCGGGGCGGTCGTTCTCAACGCCTCGCAAGTACCTCCGCACACCCACCCGGCGACACTGTCGCTGAGTGGAACCAGCGGTGCGGTTTCCCTTCCGCTTTCCGGCAGCATCACCGCTCTGCCTTTCAATGCCGCGGCCAACCTTAATGTGACCGGGATTGCCAAAATCGGCTCGTCAACCACGGCCAGCAGAAGCGTCAATCTGACCGATAAGGCCTTACTAACCTCTGTCAGCGGACCTGCTGCATT
>NZ_JBOFRH010000189.1:0-1642 GCF_051650925.1 Plesiomonas sp. | reverse complement strand
CAGTGTAATATCCACCCACCGCGCCACCGACAATGGTTAAGGTTGGCAGTAATAAATTCCCCAGATCGCCCGGCATCACGGCTGCAGTGAGCGTTTCACCCATCGGTGGTAAGCTGGTCATGGCCACATAGGCAATCAGTACAATCATGAACAGACCAAGGTAGCGCGCCATCTGATCCATGCGTTTGGAAGCATTGTGCACCACAAACAGCAGGCAGCCGACCACCCCAGTAAACAGTGCGCCCCAGGTGGTATCAATGCCGGTTAAGACATTAATCCCCAGCGCCGCGCCGCTGACATTGCCGAAGTTAAAGGCTACCGCACCTAACGCCAGTAAGGTGCCGACGACATAACCCATCCCCGGTGCAACGCGGTTCGCGATATCTTGGATGCGTAGGCCCGATACGCCGACAATGCGCCATAAGTTCATCACAATACCGAAGGTGATAAACATAGAGGCCAGCACAGGGAAAGCCATGTCCACTTTGTAGATATTGGTAAAAACGGCTGTTTGGGTCAAAAAGCCAGGACCTACAGAGGTGGTAGCCATCAAAAAGGCGACGCTTAAAACAGCTTTCTGTTGCCAAGTGCGGGGAGTTGTCGCAGCGGGTGCGTTAGATGAAGTTATCAAAGTCATGCCGGTCTCAAAAATGTGGTCTCTCTCTTTATAGAAAAAAGAAAGACAACTGACCGGGATCAGCTGAGCTTGGTGACTCGATAATAGTATTACAATATTATTTATTTAAAACAACGAGTTACAAGTTGGTGCCCGTTGGATTGGCGCGAATACTAATCGTAAATGCGAAGTGAGTCAACCGATATCCACAATTTTAGATCGCCGCCTCAAACGCGCATAAAACCTCAGCGGTGGCGCTGAACTTGAGAGGCCGAAATTAGTCATTGCTAGCGCAATTGGGTACCATCGCGCATATCTTTTTATTTTCCCTTGGTATTTTGTTAGCGCACTCAGCGGATAGAGCGACCTATGCAGAAGAAAATCACGATGGCCGAGATCTCAAAGCAGCTCGGGATCTCAAAAATGACCGTGTCACGCTACTTTAACGGCGGTTATGTGGCCGAAGAAACACGGCAAAAAATCGATGCAGTGGTCAAAGCGAATCACTATACCCCGAATAAATTTGCCCAATCGATGCGCTGCCAATCTAACATTATCGGTTTTATTGCGCCGCGTATTGAGTCTTATACCACCAGTCAGGTTATCAAAGGCGCCTTGGCGGCAGCGAGCGATCTGCAGGCACGTTTGCTGTTCCATGCAACCGGTTTTGATCATGACTCCGAGCGGCAGGCGGTGAGCGAATTCACCAATTTGAATGCGTTGGGGACAATTCTGATTGCCTCGAAGCACAGTGTGACCGAACCGTTTTACCAGAGTCTGCACAACCTGATTTTTATCGGTAAACAGATCCCCGACCAATGCTGTTTGTATTACCCCGAAGAGGCCGCGCTGCATGCCTTGGTTACGCAAGTGATCGGGCAATTGGCGCAGCAGCAAGCGCCGGTTAGCGCGGTTCACTATGTGTATGATGCGCGGATGCTGTCGAGCCGCACTCAGTATATGCAGCAACTGCTGTCGCAAGATTACGCGCATCTGCCGCTCACGTTGCAAAGCTTGGCCAATTCC